>JANNFH010000191.1:0-4257 GCA_031379565.1 Alphaproteobacteria bacterium | reverse complement strand
TGTCACCGGCATCGTCGCGCTGCCCGAAGGCGTGGAAATGGTGATGCCGGGCGACAACATCAAAATGATCGTCGAGCTGATCACCCCGATCGCCATGGACCAGGGCCTCCGCTTCGCCATCCGCGAAGGCGGGCGCACTGTTGGCGCGGGCGTGGTCGCCAAGATTATCGATTGATTTCCTCCCCCGTGAACGGGGGAAAAAACCATACAAAAAACGCCCCGGCGCAAGCCGGGGCGTTTTCATGTCGTCTGGATGAGATCAGAGGCCGAGCGCCGAGCCAATGCCGGAGAGGCCGGCGAGGGCGGCGCCGGTATGGTCGCGGTCGTGCAGCGTGCCGCCGCCAAAATTCCAGCGCACCGTGGCTGAAACCGTATCGGCGTCTACGTCGGCTTCGTCGAGTGCGAGGCGGGTATAGCCAAGGCCAACGCTGACCGGCGCCGCCGCGAACTGATATTCGCCCCCGGCGCTGAAGGTGGTGGCGTTGTCGTCGCCGCCGGCGGTGTCGATGTTGAAAAAGCCGAGGCCGCCTTCGACGCGGAAATTGTCGCTGAAGAAATAGCGCGCTTCACCATTGGCGCCCATAGCATCGACATCAGCATCGTCGTCGCGCCCATAGGATAGGGCGCCGGCAAAGGTGACGTTGTTCATATAGACTTGGCCTTCAACGCCGCCGCCCCACAAGGTGGAGGCATCGCTGTCGGACACGGTGAGGAAGGCGCCGACCAGATGCGACGAATTGTTGTGGTAGAGGTGGCCCGCCGCGCCCCACGCGGTCTCTCCGTCATTGTCGAAAACGCCGGCGTCGATGGCGACATGGCCGCTGAGCTCAACCGCGCCACTGACGCCGAAAGCGTCTTCGCTGCCGAGACCGTCAATGTCGGTGCTGGCATAATCGGCGCCGACATAGCTGGTTTGCGCGGCGGCGACGCCCGGGGCCGCGATCGCCATCATGGCCGCGGCGCCCAAGAATAAATTGCGCATGGATTTCCCCTCCTCGAATTCGCCACGCGCGATGCGTGGGCGTGTGGCGGAACCGATTGGGCCTTGGCTGGTAAATAATCGATTTACAAAAGCGTTTAGACCTGCGCACGGGCGAGGAGTGAAACCACAAAGCCACGCATTGTGGCCGCCGCCGCCGACAAGCGCCCGGCTGCCTTGTTTTCGCCGCCAAGATGAAAGAGCGGCCACTTTCACGGCATTCAACCGCGCGCCACCGCAAAAAAAAAGAGCCCCGACCGAAGCCGGGGCTCAAGAGCCGTTCCCGAAAAGTGTTACGCGGTTTTCGGACGCGAACGGCTCTCGTCTAAAGTTTAGCTCCGTTTTGCCCCGCTTCGCCTGATTCAGGCGAAGCGGGAACGGGTCTGGGCCGTGAACTTAAGTTAGGGTCTATTCGATCGCGATCGCATCCGGGATCAGCGCGGCTGCGCCCGGCATGCGGCGGCCACGTGCGCCGTCGCCGAAGCCCCAGGCAACCGACACGCCGATGAAATCGACAGTGTTGTTGTCGAAGTCGGACGAGCGATAGCCGACGCCGAGGGTTACGTCTGTGTTCGGAACCTCGTAGGCGACGTTCACGCCATAGGAATCAACGCTGTCGCTAGAGCCGTAATTGCCGTAATCGGTGGTCGATACGGTGGCGCCGACGCTGAGATTTTCGGTGACCATGAGGGCGCCGGAAACCGCGACGCTGGTGACGCTGTCGAGGTTAGAGTTCGGGCTGCTGGCGCCGGCGGCGCTGATGGCGACTTGGCCGCGCGAGAAATTCATCGCCGCTTCAACGCCGTATTCGTAGTAATTGAAGCCGTTGGCGTTCAGCATGCCGGCGAAGCCGCCGATTTGGACGTTGCCCATGTCGTAGACGGCGTGCAATTCACCTTGGCTGTAGGCGAACGAGTTGTTGTACGCGTCCGCATCAGAGTTCGTAGCGTTGGCTTGCAAGCGCCAGCCTGACGCCTGGAGGTCGGTGATGACGACGCCGCTGAGCGCCACCACGTTGTCCTTGCTGTCGGCAAGATCGTCGCTGATGGACGCATAAGTCAGCTGAATGCTGCCCCCGGTGTCCGCCGCGGCGATGCTCGGCAGAGCGACGGCCAACAGGGCCGCGGCGCCGATGATCAGTTTCCGCATGACTTTACTTTCCTTAAATTTACCACCCCTTCTGGGAGGCAGATTTTATGGGCGCGGGGCCCCAGCGCCTCCACGCAACTCACCCGTCAGGTTAACGATTGGGCGGTGTTGATGCGCCAAAAACACAGCCGCTAACAAGCGCTTGCGCCAAAAGCTTCCGATTTGGGGAGGTCTCGAACACGACCCTCGCCTGACCGGGGATTTCCTGGTGTTGCGGCTCGTATGCATCCGGGGACGGCGATGAGGGCATCTTGTTCGTGTGCCCCGGCGAAGGCGCTGTTTCAATAATGAGACCGCTTTCGGACGGAAAACCGCTACACACTTTTCCAGAAAGCGGTCTGGCGGAGGCCTGGGAACGCATGCGTCGAACCATCCTTGCTTGGTGCAGCTTGATCGCCGCTTTGTGCGCGAGCGTCGCTTATGCCCAAGTTCAGACCCCGGCCGTGGCGCCCACGGCGGAGAGCTTGAACTGGCGGCGTTATCCGAGCGCGCGCGCGGTGCAGCTGCGCGATGTCGCCGCCTTGGTGGTGGTGACGCCGGAATTGCGCGCCGACGTGGCAGTCGCCATCTCCCCTCGCGGCGCGCTGCCTGAGCTGGAGCTGCACAGTCGTGGCCGCAGGCTCCAGATCGATGGCGGGTTGCGCCGCCGCCAGATCGGGGCGTGCCGTGTGTTGGAGGGGGGAGGCTTGGAAGTTCAGGTGAATGGGGCGTGGCTCGCGGGCGAGCATTTGCCGACGATCCACCTACGCGTGCCGCGTGACGCCGTGATTGCCGTGCGCGGCGCTACGCAATTGCGGATGGGCCGCGCCGACAGCGCCGACATCCGCCTGGATGGCTGCGGCGACGCTGACCTCGAAGGCGCGGATGGCGATGCCGACGTTTCGGTTTCCGGCGACCGGCCCCGCGTACGGCTCTACGATGCCGATCGCGCCAGCGTTCGCATCGCCGGCGACGGCGACATTGTGTTGGGGGTGGTGCGCCGCAGCCTGGCGGTGTCGATTGCGGGCGAGGGCAATGTCGTCGCCGCGCACGCCGATGGGCCAACCACGATCGCGATCCAGGGCGACGGCGACGTTAATGTGCGCGAGGGCCGCGCCGCGCCGCTGAGCGTGGTGATCCTGGGCGACGGCAATGTTGTGCACAATGGCTCAACCGACCGTCTCGACGTGGCTATTTTCGGCGAAGGCGATGTGCGCGTGCGTGAAGTCACCGGCGCGGTGACAAAACGGGTGCTCGGTGATGGCAATGTCGTGATCGGCGGCAGCTAAAGGCGCGGGGGGGTCAGATCACCACGAAATCGGCGGCGGTGAGCAGGAGGCCAGCGCTGAGCGTGGCGAATTGGATTTGCGCGCCCACGCTGTTGCCGTCGGCGTCGAAATAGAGCTTGCCGTTTGTCGCGTCGTAGATAATGCGGTCGCTCGTGTCTGCCGCGGACGCGCCCATGTGGAACGCCGCCGCCGCAAGCGCGCCGGGGCCGCCGATTCCCACGAACGCTGTGCCTGCGATCTGGATTGTATCGGCGGCGACGTTGTAATCGGTGATGGTGTCGCGGTCAGCGGCGGCTGGCGCAATGTTGAAGACGAATTTGTCGCCGCCGCTACCGCCGGTGAGCGTATCGAGACCGGCGCCGCCAATCAGCGTGTCGCCGCCTCCTCCGCCGACAAGGCTATCGGCGCCGGCCAGCCCGGTGAGGGTGTTGTCGGCGCCGTTGCCGGTGATGACGTTGGCCAGCGTGTTGCCCGTGCCATTGATGTTGGCAGCGCCGCGCAGCGTCAGTCTCTCCAGATTGGCGCCAAGCGTGCGGGTGACGGAGGAACTCACCAAATCGTTGCCGCCGGCGGCTGAGGCCTCCGTGGTCACGTCGCCAGCTGCGTTCACATAATAGGTGTCGTTGCCATTGCCGCCGATCATGATGTCATTGCCGGCGCCGCCGTTGAGCTTGTCGGCGCCGCCGCTGCCGTTGAGCCTGTCATTGCCGCCATTGCCGCGTAGATCGTTGGCGGCGGAATTGCCGATCACGTCGTCGGGGGGGGCGCCGCCCAAAACGTTGGGTATGGTGAAGCCCGAAACGATTGCGACCTTTTGGGGGCAGGTGTAGGCATAAACGGCGTTTTGTTGACCAGTAATAA
>JANNFH010000184.1:0-6450 GCA_031379565.1 Alphaproteobacteria bacterium | reverse complement strand
TGAGGGTCTGGCCCTTGGCCCATGACATGTTCACGGTGGGCAGGAAATCGGTGAGCGAGGCGATCTTCTGGTCGCTGGGCTTGTCGTGCACCCGGTATAGCAGCGGGCGGACTTTCTGCTCCAGCGTTTCGGCGGCGCAGACATTGGCCTGGATCATGAATTCTTCAATCAATTTGTGCGCGTCGAAGCGTTCGCGGCGCGCCACGCCGGCGACGCGGCCGTTCTTGAAGATGATCTTGTGTTCAGGTGAATCAATCTCGAGCGGCGCGCGCTTCTCACGCGCTTTCCAGACGCAATCGTAAGCGGCCCAGAGCGGCTTCAGGATTGGCGCCAGCAGAGGTTTGGTTTTGTCGTTGAGCTTGCCGTCGATAGCGTTCTGCGCGGCTTCGTAGGAGAGTTTCGCCGCGGATTTCATGATGCCGCGGGCGAATTTGTGGGCGCATTTTTTTCCTTCGCGGTCGAACACCATTTCGACGGCAAAGCAGGCGCGGTCTTCCCCTTCGAGCAGCGAACAAAGGTCTGCCGAAAGCGATTCAGGCAGCATCGGCGCGACGCGGTCGGGGAAATACGTGGAATTACCGCGCTTGAAGGCGCCTTTATCCAGCGCCGAGCCAGGCGTGACGTAGTGCGAAACATCGGCGATGGCGACCCAGACGCGCCAGCCGCCCTTGTTGCTCGCATCGTCGTCGGCCTGCGCGTAGACCGCGTCGTCGTGATCGCGCGCGTCTTCGGGGTCGATGGTGACGAGCGGTAAATGCCGCAGATCGACGCGGCCTTTTAGCGTCGCGGCCTTGGCGCGCTTGGCTTCGCGTTCTTCCTCTTCGGTGAAGCCAGTCAAGATGCCGTGCGTGTGCATGGCCAGGATGGAGGCGGCGCGGGGATCGCTTTCCTTGCCGATGACTTCCTTGATCAGCCCGCGCTTCGGGCCTTGGGGGCGCGCGCCGTGGGCGAGTTCGACCAGAACGAGGTCGCCGTCCTGCGCCGCGCCCATGTGTTCGGAGAGGATCATCAAATCGTAGCGGGCCTTGCGGTCGGCGGGCACGACGCGCCCGCCGCCCAGCGGGCGGCCGCGCGCATCCTTGGCTTGGCGATAGACGCCGAGAATTTTGTGCGCGCTTTGGCCAAGCCGCTTGATCACGCGCGCCTCAGCGCCGTCGTCGGTGCGGGTGATGCGGGCGAGCACGCGGTCGCCGATGCCGATGGCGGGCTCACCCTGCTTGCCGCGCGCTTCGCCCGGCGCGAGGCGGACCAGCGGGCCGAACAGGCCGTCCTCGCCGCGCATGCGGCAGAGCATTTCCCCATCGCCGTCGCGGTCGACGATTTCCATCACGCCCGTCGGCGGCAGCGCATTCGCATCGGCGTAACGGCGACGCCCAGTGCGGCCGAGCGCGCCCTCTTCCTCGAGTTCGCGCAGGATGCGGCGGAGCTCTTTCTTTTCGTCAGGGCCGATATCGAGCAAGCCCGCCAGATCGCGCTTCTGCGCCGCCCCGCCGGCGCGCTGCATCGCTTCGAGCACGCGCTCGCGGGTGAGGGGGAGGGGCGGCGGTTTGTTCATTGGCTGAGCGCGCAGACGTCGCTTCTCCCCGTGCGCGGGGAGAAGGTGGCCCGAAGGGCCGGATGAGGGGGGTGGGTCACGGTTCCAGGATCGCGCGGATGGCGGCCTCCACCTCGCCGAGGGATTGATAAATGTGTTCGTTCGGCACGCGCAGCACATGCCAGCCCAAGAACGTCAGATATTCCGTGCGCGTCTCGTCGAACGCGCACTGTTCGGGATCGCTATGCCTTGGACCATCGACTTCGATGACAACGTGAATGGCCGGGCAAGCGAAGTCCACGACATAGGGGCCAATCGGGTGTTGCCGGCGAAACTTGTAAGCGAGCCGGCGACCGCGCAAGAGCGACCACAGCCGCGATTCCGCGCTGGTGGGATTGCGCCTGTTGAATCTGGCGCGCTGGGCGATGCCTGGCGCTTGGCTGGTCATGGTCCTGTTTGCCTTCGCCTCCTCATCCGGCCCTTCGGGCCACCTTCTCCTCCGCAGGAGGAGAAGGGACGCTGTATTTTACCCCGCTGCTTTCTTTTTTACGGCGGTCTTTTTCGCGGGTGCTTTCTTGGCGGCGGTCTTCTTCGGCGCGGTTTTCTTCGCGACGGCTTTGCGCGCGCCGCGTTTTTTCTTGCCGCCGAGTTCGGCGCGGGCGGCGAGCAGTGCAAGGGCGATGTCCATCGTCATTGCCTCGGGGGCTTGGCCGTTGGGGAGCGTGGCGTTGGTTTCGCCGTCGGTGACGTAGGCGCCGTAGCGGCCGTTCATCACTTTCACGGTTTTGCCGGTGACTGGGCTCTCGGCGAGTTCTTTGAGCGCGGCGGGCGCGGCGCGGCCGAAGCGGCCTTTTCCGCCGCCGGCTTTCTTTTCATCGATGAGCGCAACCGCGCGGTTCATCTGGATTTCGAACACATCTTCGACGCTGGGCAGATTGACGTAGAGCTTGCCCATCTGGATGTAGGGGCCGTAGCGGCCGATGTTCGCCAGCACGGTTTCATGCTCGCTCGGATGCTCGCCGACGGTGCGCGGCAGCGATAGGAATTTCAGCGCCGTGGCCAGGTCAATTTCGCCGGACGCTCTATCTTTGGGCACGCTGGCGCGGCGTGGTTTTTCGCCGCCATCGTTCATTTCGAAATACGGGCCAAAGCGGCCGCTTTTCAGCAGAACGTCATAACCCTCCGGAGACTTGCCGAGCAGTGTCTCGGCGGGGATGGCGCTGTCGCCGTTTTCGCTGCCCGCGAGCTGACGGGTGAATTTGCATTCGGGATAATTCGAGCAACCGACGAAGGCGCCGAATTTGCCGAGCCGCAGCGACAGCGTGCCGGCGCCGCAGACCTGGCAGATGCGCGGATCGCCGCCATCGGCGCGGGGCGGGAAAATGTGGTGGCCGAGCACATTGTTCATGGTCTCGATCACATCGCCAATGCGCAGATCGGCGATATCGTCCACCGAAGCGCGGAATTGAGTCCAGAAATCGCGCATCAATTTCTTCCACGGCAATTCGCCGGCGGAGACCTGGTCGAGCTGGGTTTCGAGATCGGCGGTGAAATCGTATTCGACGTAGCGGAGAAAGAAATTCTCCATGAAGGCGGTGACGAGACGGCCGCGGTCATCGGGGATGAAGCGGTTCTTGTCCATGATGACGTAATTGCGTTCGCGCAGCTTCTCCAGGATCGCCGCATAGGTGGAGGGGCGGCCAATGCCAAGCTCTTCGAGCTTCTTGACGAGGCTGGCTTCGGAGAAACGCGGCGGCGGCTCGGTGAAGTGCTGGCTGGCCTCGGCGCTTTGCACCTTGGCTTCTTCGTTTTGCTTCAGCTGCGGCAGGCGGCGATTTTCTTCGTCTTCCTCGTCGTCGCGGCCCTCCTGATAGAGTTTCAGAAAACCGTCGAACAGGATCACTTGGCCGGAGGCGCGCAGCTCCACCTTTCCGCTCGGCTCAGTGATATCGACGCTGGTGCGTTCGATCGAGGCGGCTTCCATCTGGCTCGCCATCGCTCGCTTCCAGATCAGATCGTAGAGCCGGCCCTGATCGCCTTCGAGCTTCATGCGGTCGGGCATGCGCTGGGGATCGGTGGGGCGGATAGCTTCGTGGGCTTCCTGCGCGTTCTTGATCTTGGAGACGTATTTGCGCGGCGCGTCGGGCACGTATTCGTTGCCGAAGCGCGAGCCGATGGTGGTGCGGATCTCGCGCATGGCGCCTTCGTCCATCGAGACCCCGTCGGTGCGCATATAGGTGATGAGGCCGGCGGTTTCCCCGCCAATATCGACGCCCTCATAGAGGCGCTGAGCCACTTGCATGGTGCGCGAGGCGGAAAAGCCGAGCTTGCGGGCGGCTTCTTGTTGCAGCGTGCTGGTCGTGAACGGCGGCGGCGGATTGCGCCGCGTGGGTTTGGCTTCGACGGCGGCGATCTTGAAGCGACCTTGACGGATGGCGTCGCGCGCGGCGATGGCCATGGCTTCGTTCGGGATGTCGAGGCGCTTGAGTTTCTTGCCTTCAAAAGCGGAGAGGCGAGCAGGAAAGCTTTCGCCTCGGGCTGACGACATCAGCGCTTCGACCGACCAATATTCCTGTGGTTTGAACTTATCGATTTCGACTTCGCGATCGACGATGATGCGCAGCGCCACCGATTGCACGCGCCCGGCCGAGCGTGCGCCCGGTAATTTGCGCCACAGCACGGGGGAAAGCGTGAAGCCGACGAGATAGTCGAGCGCGCGCCGGGCCAGATAGGCGTCGACCAGCTCCATATCGATGTCGCGCGGGGCGGCCATCGCGGCCTTGATTGATTCCTTGGTGATGGAATTGAAAGTGACGCGCTGGACTTCTTTGCCCTTGACCGCCTTGCGGCCCTTCAGAGCTTCGAGCACGTGCCAGGAAATGGCTTCGCCTTCGCGGTCGGGGTCGGTGGCGAGGATGAGGCGGTCGGCGTCCTTCAGAGCGTCGGCAATTTCCTTCACGCGCTTGGCGCTCTTGGGATCCATCTCCCAATCGAGGGCGAAATCATCGTCGGGGCGAACCGAGCCATCCTTGGAAGGCAAGTCGCGGATGTGGCCGTAGCTGGCCAGCACTTTGTAGCCGGGGCCGAGATATTTGTTGATCGTCTTGGCCTTGGCGGGGGACTCGACGACGACGACGCTGGACACGATTTGCCTACTCTCAAAGGGTATGCGGGCCCCGAAGGGCGGGGAAACTGGGGGCGGGCCGGGGTCCTGTCAACGCGATCAGGTGGGGTTGGTCCCGCAGAGGCGCCAGCTCGGTTTGGTTTTCTCGCATGAAAACCATGAGTTCCCGTTAAAGGCGTGAGCCTGCTTGGAGACACAACTAAAAGATGTTAATGCACAATGTATGATTGAGTCAGCCGTTGAAACGGACCCAGGCGAACCCGCGCAGGACGCCCCCATCTCTCTGTTCGATGCCGCCGCCTATATCAGCGACATGAGTGAGCAGATGGCGGCGATGGCGCGCCAGGCTGGGATGATCGAGGCGGCGGCGGCGCTGGAATTGGCGCGGACGCGTGTTGCCGAAGCGCTGGCGCAAGCGCGCGGCGCCTAACAGGACCGCGGGCCTTCAGGCCCGCTCTTGCTTTGCTTCCGTGCGCGTCTGAAGACGCGCGGTCCAACTGCACTTCCATCATGGCTCACTCGGAGAACGCCGCTCTTGGGAAAGCAGCGTAGCCGCCCGGCAAAGAGGCGGCCGCGCCGGCCAATTCCAATTCCATCAGAGCGGCGGCCACCGCGCCGGCGGGCGCTTCGGCAATGCGGGCGAGGTCGTTGACGTGAATTGGCGTCGGCGACAAGAGGCGCGCGATGCGGCCGGCCAGTGCGGAATCCGCTGTTGGCGCTTCGCCGCCATCGAACAACGGGCCGATAGAGCGCGGCCTAAGCGGCGGCGGACCATCGCCGAGCGCGGCGATAACGTCTTCGGCGTTTTCAATCAAGGTCGCGCCTTGCTTGATCAACGCGTTGGCGCCGCGGGCGCGGGGATCGAGCGGCGAGCCGGGCGCGGCCATCACGTCGCGGCCTTGATCGGCGGCGGCCCGCGCGGTGATCAGCGATCCCGAGCGCAGCGCCGCTTCGATGACGATGACCGCCCGGGACATGCCGGAGATGACGCTGTTGCGACGCGGAAAATCGCGCGCACGCGCCACCGCACCGAAAGGCGCTTCGCTGACAACGGCGCCGCGCGCGCAGAGCGCCTCGTGCAGGTTCAGATTTTGCGGCGGATAGGGATGATCGAGGCCGCCGGCGAGCACGGCAATCGTGCCTGTGGCCAGCGCGCCCTTGTGGGCGGCGCCGTCGATGCCGCGCGCCATGCCCGAAACGATGACGAAGCCGGCTTCGCCAAGCTCAGCCGCGAGCCGTTCGGCCAGCATCAGGCCGACGCCGGAGGCTTCGCGCGCGCCGACGATGGCGATGGTGCGCCGTTGCGCCAAACTGGCCTCACCGCGCATCGCCAAAAGCGGCGGCGGCGCGTCGAGTTCGGCCAGCAGCGGGGGATAATCGGGCTCGCAGCACGCGACCAGACGTGCATTGAGCGCTGCAAGCGCGTCGAGTTCGGCTTCTATGCGCTCGGTGGTCGGCGCCCTGAGCGGCGCGGCGCGGGCGAGACGCGGCAGCGCCTCGAGCGCGGCGCTGGCGGTTTTGAAGCGGGAGATGAGGGCGTGGAAGGTCAGCGCGCCGATGCGCGGCGTGCGTGCGAGCCGCGCCCAGGCGATCAATTCCGGGCGCGAGAGCGTGCGGGTCATGTCTCCGCCGGCGGCGACGCGGGCGAGGCTTCGGATTTGTCGCCGATGCGCGGCTCGGTCCCGGCGCGGAGGCGGGCGATGTTGGCGCGGTGGCGCCAGAAAATCAAAGCGGCGAGCACGAACGTGAACGCCACCTCGGACCAATTGAACTGCCCAACAATGGCGGCGAG
>JANNFH010000179.1:0-12878 GCA_031379565.1 Alphaproteobacteria bacterium | reverse complement strand
CCTCCGCCGCGCTGGCGACGGAGGAAATGTCGCGCATGTTTACACTTTCGGCGCCTTCGATTCGAACTGAACTCACAGAATTCGCGATCGGCGCTGGCGTAGTGCTGTAATGGCGTCGCGCAATGCGTTGAGAGAAGCCTGATTCGCGCGTACGCTTGGCGCGTGGCCCGAAATTCGTGTTTCTTCAATAATGGTCGGGTAAAGATGGACCAACGCCCTGATGCTTCAGCCTACCCCCTCCGAACCATCGCCTCCCAATGAGGGGGCTCAGGCGCGCGTGCCGCCTCTGAATCCCGGCGCGCCGGTGCTTGAACTTGACCCAACGTGGCGTGCGGGTCGCAAATTGGCCGAAGCGCGCCGTCAATTGGGCTTGAGCCTGGAGGAGGTGGCCGAGCGCATTCGCGTGCGCCGCGAGTTCCTCGAAGCGCTTGAAGCCATGAACATCAAGCTCTTGCCGGGCAAGGCCTACGCGCTGGCGTTTTTGCGCTCCTACGCACGGGCGCTCGGCATGGATGAAAAGGCCATCGTCGATCAATTCCAGGACGAATGCGCGCTTTCGCGCGAGGATGCGCAAAAGCAAATCCGCAACCCATCCTCGCGCCCCCATCCGGAACGGCCTTGGCTCGCCGCTGCGGCTTTGGTGATGCTGGCGGCGGGGTTCGTCGGCTGGCGCGCCTTCCAGCACAGCGCCGAGCCGGGCGAGGACGCGATTGTCGCGAGCCAGGCGCCGCCGCGGGAGATCTCGCCTGGCGCCCAACCGGTCAGCGCCGCCGAGCGCCGGGTGGTGGAAGTTCGGGCGCTGGCGCCGGCCTGGCTGGAGGCGCGGGGCCCTGATGGCACCGTGTTCCTTTCTCGCGAATTGCAGCCTGGAGACGTGTACCGCCCCGACGCAAGCCCAGGTTGGACCTTGCATGCCCGCGACGGCGGGGTTTTCGAGCTGTTCGTGAACGGCGAGGCGGCCGGCTTGCTGGGCGCGCCCGGCAGCCCAGTGCTGGGGCGGCAGATCGACGAAATCCAGCCCATCATCCAGGCCGCGGCCGGCACTGCCGGTTAAGCCGCAGCGGCGGGTCTGTTAGACGCCTCGCCGGCGCGCTATCTGCTTGTGAACAAGGAAATGGGTCCATGGGCGGCGGCGCGGCCGATCTTCATCATTTGCGCCCCTGGCGGCGCATCGAACGGCGGCGCTCGCGCAAGATTCGCGTCGGCTCGGTCGAAGTCGGCGGCGACGCGCCGATCACTATCCAATCCATGACCAACACGCTGACCTCCGATGCGGCAGCGACGATTGAACAGATCAGGCAGCTCGAAGCGGCCGGCGCCGACATCGTGCGGGTGTCGTGCCCCGACGAAGATTCCACCGCTGCGTTAGCCGCCATTGTTCGCGCCGCCAAGGTCCCGCTGGTTGCCGACATCCATTTCCATTATCGCCGCGCCATCGAAGCGGCGGTCGCCGGCGCGGCGTGCCTCAGGATCAATCCGGGCAATATCGGCAACGCGCAACGCGTGAAGGAGGTCATTCAGGCGGCCAAGGATCATGGCTGCGCCATTCGCATCGGCGTCAACGCCGGCTCGCTCGAAAGCCATCTGTTGGAAAAGTATGGCGAGCCTTGCCCCGAGGCGATGGTGGAGAGCGCGCTGTTCCACGCCGCCTTGCTCGAAGAGCATGATTTTCGCGAATACAAAATCAGCGTGAAGGCGTCGGACGTGTTTTTGACGGCGGCCGCGTACCAGCAATTGGCCGAAGCGACGGACGCGCCTTTGCATCTCGGCGTCACTGAAGCGGGCGCGCTGCGCAGCGGCACGGTGAAATCAGCCATCGGCATGGGCTCGCTGCTGTGGGCGGGGATTGGCGACACCATCCGCGTTTCGCTGGCCGCCGATCCGGTTGAAGAAATCAAAGTCGGCAACGATTTGCTGAAGTCGATGGGATTGCGGCAGCGCGGCGTCACCATTATCGCCTGCCCCTCTTGCGCGCGGCAGGGTTTCAACGTCATCGCCACGGTGGATGAATTGGAGCGCCGCCTCGCCCATATCGCCGAACCGATCACGCTCTCCATCATCGGCTGCGTGGTGAACGGGCCCGGCGAGGCGCTGATGACCGACCTAGGCTTCACCGGCGGCGGCAAGGGCGCGGGCATGGTCTATGTCGCTGGCAAGCAGGATCACAAACTGGAGAACGAAACGATGGTCGAGCACATCGTGGCGCTGGTGGAGAGGCGGGCGGTGGAGATTAGGGGAAGCTAAGGTGGTTGTGGCCCTTTGCCGCCATTCGTAACTTGGGGTGCTTGACCTTACCCCGCTTGTGAGTGGAGCTGGCCTGGGAGGCTTGAGATGGCGGGATTTCCGGCGCAGCGCGAAGGCGTTTGGTATCTGACCGAAGGCGGTCAAGAGACGGAGATCATGTATCGGCATGGTCACGACCTGCCCGAGTTCGCGATGTTTCCCCTCTTGGATGACGCGCGCGCAGTCGCCGATATGCGCGGCATGTACGAGCGCTATCTGGAGACCGCAGCTCGGCACGGGTTCGTTGCGCTGATGGCAGGCCTCGACTATCGCGCCAGTCCCGATTGGGCCGCCAAGCTGGGCCTTGATCGCGCGGCCCTTTCCGACCTTCAATTGCGCGCAATCGATTTCCTCCGCGACGTTGCCAAACCCTTCCAGGCGCGCCTCGCCGGGATCATGATTGTTGGAGCCGTCGGGCCGCGCGGAGACGCCTACCAGTTAAATAAAACCATCACCGCTGACGAAGCTGAAGATTATCACAGCGTTCAGATCGAAACGCTCAAGCGCGCGAACGTGGACATGGTCACCGCCATGACGTTCAACAACACAGAGGAAGCAATCGGTGTGTCACGTGCGGCGGCGCGCGCGGGTGTCCCGCTAGCATTGAACTTTACCCTCGACAGCACAAGCCGTTTGAAATCCGGGCCGACAATACGTGAAGCGATCGCGATCGTGGACGCCGAGGCAGGTGGTGACCGGCCGGACTTCTACGGCATCAATTGCTCGCATCCCTTAGAGTTCGAACCCGCCCTTGAGCCGGGAGATTGGATCACTCGGGTGCGCAGTTTCCGACCGAACGCGGCAATGATGGAGAAGCAGCAGCTCTGTCAGATCGGCCATCTCGTTGATGGCGATCCACCTGAGCTCGGCCGGCAAATGGGCGCGTTGGCACAGCGTTATCCGCATGTCGACGTCTGGGGCGGATGCTGCGGCACATGGGACACTCATCTGGACGCGATCGCTTGTGAAGTGCGCGTCGCGAGGGCCTGAGAGGCTACGTTTAGCTTCCAGCATGCGGTTCACGTCGGACGCGGTGAAATGGATGCGGCCCACGCCGTCCTGCGGGCTTGCGTGGGCAAGCGTGCCGGTCATACGGAAAGCTAGCATAAGGCCTCAAGCATCGCCACATATACGGGCGCCCTCGGGCGCGGTCGCGGCAGGGAACGCACATGAAGCTCTATTATTCGCCGGCTTCGCCGTTCGCGCGCAAATGCCGCATCCTGATCCGCGAGAAGGGGATGCTCGCGGGCGTTGAGGAAATACGCGCCGACCCGATCAAGGGCGGCGAGGAACTCGGCGCGGTCAATCCGATGATGCAGGTTCCGGCGCTGATCGATGACGCGGGGATTGTCTGGACCGATAGTCCGCTGATCTGCCAGCGTCTCGATGCGCAGGGCGAAGGCCCGCGTTTTATTCCGGACGGCGAAGCGCGCTGGGGCGTGCTGCGGCGCGAGGTCATCGCCGATGGCGCCATGGAATTGGGCGTCAGATGGCGCCTGGAGCTATTGCGGCCGGAGGGCGAGCGTTCCTCGAACTGGATTGCTCGTTGGCGGGACGGATTGCTGCGCAGCCTCGACGCCGCCGAAGCGCAAGCGCCCCAGAGTGCAGCGCTGGATCTGGCCGCTATCGCCAATATTTGCGCGCTGACCTGGCTCGATTTGCGCCACCCCGACCTGGCCTGGCGCGAGGGTAGGCCCAAGCTCGCCGGACTCCAGCAAACGCTGGAACAACGCCCGAGTTTTCGCGAAACCGCCCCGGGCTAAGGTCGACAAGCCCGCCCTGATCGCCCATATCAGGGCCATGAGCGGCCCCATCCTTCAGCGCCATTTGCAGGACACGTATCAATATTTGTTCGACGCCGCGCACCGCGCGCTGCGCGAAGGGGGCTCGTTCGCGCCGTTCGGCGCCGGCATCCGCAAGACCGGTGAGCAAATCCACACCAATGTCGATTTGGCGATCGATAAATCGAAACCGACGGACCACATTTCAGGGCTCATCGCCGGCTTCAGGCTCGATGATGAGCAGAACGGGTTGATGGCGGCGGGCCTCGTGTTCGATGGCCATGCGCGCAGCGACAATGAGCGCGCGCTCTGCTTCCATATCGAAGGCGCCAATGGCCACGCCGTGGAGGTGATCGTGCCGTATGCGCGGCGCATCACCCAAATCGCGTTCGACGAGCCGCAGGTTTCGGAAGTGCAGCCCGAAATCTTCACCGCCGTGATGTGACGGCGCAATCTGATGTCTGATCTCGCGCGTCTGGAGCGGCGGCTGCAACAGGCCGTCGATCGGTTCGAGCGCGTCGAAGCGCGTCTGGGGGCGGCCACCGATGGGGCCGAGATCGTGCGCCTCGGCCAGGAGCATGCGGAGCTCCGTCCGCTGGTGGAAGCGATTGGAGCACTCAATTTGGCGCGCGCGGAAATGGCCAGCCTCGAGGTGATGCAGAAGGACGGCGATCCGGACATGGCGGCGCTGGCTCGCGCGGAATGGCAAGGGGTGCGTGACCGGATGCCTGATTTGGAGCAGGCGGCGCTGTTGCTGCTGGCGCCAAAGGACAAGGACGAAAGCGCCTCCGCTATTCTGGAGGTGCGCGCCGGCACGGGCGGCGAGGAAGCGGCGCTGTTCGCTGGCGACTTGTTGCGGATGTATCAACGTTATGCCGGCGCGCGGGCTTGGCGGTTTGAATTGGAAAGCATTTCCGAAACCGGTTTGGGGGGGGTGAAAGAAGCCGTCGCCAGCGTCACCGGAAACGGCGTGTTCGGCCGGCTCAAACACGAAAGCGGCGTGCACCGTGTGCAGCGTGTGCCGGAGACGGAAGCTGGCGGGCGCATCCACACGTCCGCGGCCACTGTCGCGGTGCTGCCGCAGCCCGATGAAGTTGACATTACAATTGAAGATAAGGATCTGCGCATCGATACCATGCGGGCGTCAGGCGCTGGCGGCCAGCACGTCAACAAGACCGACAGCGCGGTGCGGATTACCCATTTGCCCACCGGTATTGTCGTGCTCAGCACCGAAAAATCACAACACCAGAACCGCGCGCGGGCGATGAAAATGCTGCAAGTGAAGCTCTACGACGCCGAGCGCGAACGTATCGCCAATGTGCGCGCCGCGGACCGCAAGGTGCAGGTGGGCTCGGGCGATCGCAGCGAGCGCATCCGCACCTACAATTTTCCCCAAGGCCGCGTCACCGATCATCGCATCAATCTGACGGTCTACAATCTGCCCGAAGTCATCGATGGCGGCGGGCTTGATCCCATACTCGATGCGCTGGCGGCGGAGGAGCAGGCGCGTCGGCTGGCGGCGCTTGAGGATGAGGCGTGAGCACGAGCCTGGTTTCGCTCTGGACTGAGGTGCGCCAGCGCCTAGAGGAGGCGGGCGTCGAGAGTCCGATATTCGATGCGCGGCTGCTGGTGGAGGCGGGCGCGGGGGTGTCGCGGCTGGAGATCGTGACCGACCCGCGCCGTGAATTGCCGCCCGAGCAAGTCGCCGCCGTGCTGGCGATGGCGGCGCGCCGCGCCGCGCGCGAGCCGCTCGCGTACATCACAGGCGTGCGGCAGTTTTGGAAGCAAGAGCTGCGGGTTGCGCCCGGCGTGCTGATCCCGCGCCCAGAGACGGAAACGCTGGTCGAAGCGGCGCTGGAAATGGCGCCGCCGACAACGCCGATTCGGGTGCTCGATCTGGGCGTCGGATCGGGCGCGATTCTGCTCGCGGTGTTGGCGGAGCGGCCGCTTGCGACGGGGCTTGGCGTCGACCTCAGCGCCGAGGCGATTGCGGTGGCGCAGGCCAATTGCGATTTATTGGGGCTCGCCCAGCGCGCCAGTTTCAAACATGGCGATTGGGGCGAAGGCCTCGGCGAGGAATTCGACATCGTAGTGTCCAATCCGCCTTACATCGCCTCCCTCGACATTGCCGCCCTGGCGCCGGAGGTGGCGCGGTTTGAGCCACGTCTGGCGCTAGATGGTGGCGGCGACGGTCTCAACGCCTACCGCATCATCATCCCCTCCTTGGCGAAACTGTTGCGCCCCGGCGGTGGCTTTGGCTTGGAAGTTGGGTTTGGTCAGGCCGAGGCGGTTTCAGAGCTGGCCTTGCAGGGTGGTCTAGAGCAGGTGGCGACTCGAACCGACCTTGGCGGCGTGTCGCGGGTGGTTACGGGCAGGCGCCCAGCGGCCTTATGACCGGCCCGAACATGAAAAAACCCTTGGAACCGATCACGCAACCCATTACCTTCGATTTCGGAATCGCCGCCATGACAGAGTGTCAGGCTGGGCCGGCGGGGGTTCTGAAGGCGGGCGCGTTGTAGCCGCCGCCACGCAGCATGAGGCCGAACTCGGTATCCAAACCAGGGTCCCAACCAAGCTTCTCGGGCTAACGTGGTGAATTCGAGCGCCGACTGGAAACGCTAAGTGCCAAACAGGCTTTAACAATTGGACGAGGCGGCCTTGGGCGCGACTAAGTCGCGCGACAAAGGCGCTCTCGCCGCAGCCACGGAACATCATTGTGGATTATAAAATGAAGCGTCAGCGGAGCCGAGGCCGTAAGCCCGGCGGCGGCGGCAATAGTGGCGGCGGACATCATTATCAGCAGCACAACAACAACCAGCCCAATCGCACGCTGGAGAGCAACGGCCCGGACATGAAGGTGCGCGGGCCCGCGTCGCACATTTATGAGCGCTATTTGCAATTGGCGCGCGACGCCACCTCATCGGGTGACCGGGTGATGGGCGAGAATTATCTCCAGCACGCCGAGCATTATTTCCGCATGCTGCGTGCGATGCAGCCAAGTGCGCCGCCGCCGCAGGATCGCTACGCCAACGAACAAGATTATGAAGGCGATGGCGATAACGGCGCGCAGAATGAAGGCGGCGACAATGGCCAGCGAAACGATCAGCGAAACGACCAGCCCGACGTAGAATTCCCCGGCGCACAGCAGCAGCACCAGCAGCCCACGCAACACCAGCCCCAGCAGCATCAGGGCCAGGGCCGGGACAATGACGACCCGCGTCGCCGCCGCAACCGCCGTCCCCGTTACCAGGGCGAAGGGGAACGCGAAGGCGGCGAAGCCGTCGCAGAGGGCGCGCCGCAGGAAGCTGGGGGTAGCGAGCGCCAAGAGCGCCCGCGCGAACGCCAGCCTCGCGAGGCCGAGCGCGAGGGCGGCCCCGAAGGCTTCTCCACCGGGCCAAAGCCGGCTTTTCTGCGGACTGAATAAGCCCGCGCTGGCGGTATGCGCCGGCTGGAAGCCCGGGGCTGTCCTAAGCTAGCGTTTCGTCGACGTCATCGGCGGCGGCGGCGGGGCGGCCATGCGGCGGGCGAGGTAGGCGCGGGCGTGTTTTTCGACCTCGGGCAGATGGTCTTCGCCGGGATCGCGGCCGCGGTAGAAATGGTCGGCGCCTTCGACGGGATGGTGATCGACCTTGATATTTTTCTGCGTGCGGATGCGGGCGACGACGCGCTCCATATCCGTTGGCGTGGTGACGCTGTCGCGGGTGCCGTAAATGATGAGGCCCGAGGCCGGACAGGGCGCCAGGAACGACAGGTCGTAATGGTTGGCCGGCGGCGAGACCGCCAGGAAGCCGTCGATCTCAGGCCGGCGCATCAGCAATTGCAGCCCGATCCAGGCGCCGAAGGAAAAGCCGCCAACCCAGCATTGCTCGGCGTTGGGGTTCATGCCTTGCAGATAATCGAGCGCCGAGGCGGCGTCGGACAATTCGCCCATGCCGTTGTCGAACACGCCCTGGGAGCGGCCGATGCCGCGAAAATTGAAGCGCAGCACGGCGAAGCCGAAATCGACGTAAAGCTTGTAGAGCTGCACCGTGACCCGGTCCTGCATCGAGCCGCCCGCGCGCGGGTGGCCATGCAGGATGAGCGCGATCGGCGCGCCCTCCTTCGGCGGCTCGGAATAGCGCCCCTCAACCCGCCCGGCGGCGCCGGGGAAAATCACTTCAGGCATTCGACATCCCGCCCCGCGGCGACCGTAAACAATCGCCGCTCAATTCTTGACCAAAACACTCAGGTATCCTAACTCTGGGCTTGCGGACCGCGAAGGTCCGAGCCCCGAAAGGCGCGCCTTCTAACACGAAATTGGCGGCGTGCGAGGGGCGAGGGGAAAGGTGTTTGCCGTGCGTTTGACCTCGAAAGGCCGCTACGCGGTGATGGCGATGGCCGATTTGGCGCTGCATGGCGGCGCTGAGCGGGCGGTGCCGTTGCAAGAGGTGGCGCGCCGGCAGGAGATTTCGCTCTCCTACCTCGAACAATTGTTCGCGCGGATGCGCCGCGCCGGGCTGGTTTCGGGCGTGCGCGGGCCAGGCGGGGGCTATCGCTTGGCGCGTCCAGCCGGCGAAACGACGATTGCGGACATTGTCCTCGCCGTGAACGAGCCGATCAAAGCCACGCGCTGCAAGGAAGGCTCGGCCAAATCCTGCATCGGCAAAACCGGGCGCTGCATCGCCCACGGGCTGTGGCAAGAGATGGGCGACCGGATTCAGGGTTTTCTCGCCTCGGTGTCGTTGGCCGACGTGCTGGAGCAACGCTTCGACGGCGGCAACGCTCGGGTCGCTGCGGAATAGGATGATGGCGAAGCCGCTGGTCTATTGCGATTTCAACGCCGGCGCGCCGGTGCGCCCGGAAGCGGCTGCTGCCGTCGCGCGCACGTTGGAAGCTGGCGGCAATCCGTCTTCGGTGCATGGCGCTGGACGGCGCGCGCGCGCCTTGGTGGAGGATGCGCGTGAGAAGCTGGCTGGCGCTGTCGAAGCGCGGGCGGAGAATGTGGTTTTCACTTCCGGCGCGACCGAAGCGCTGCATTTGGCGCTGACGAGCGCTGGCGCGGAATCGCTGATCGTATCGGCGGTGGAGCACGACGCGGTGTTTGAGCACGCCACGCGCGCTTTCGCGGACGCGCGCATCGCTGCGGTGGACGGGGGCGGCGCCATCGATTTGGACGCCCTCGCGGACTTGCTCAAAGTGGCGCCGCGCCCGGCTCTGCTGGCGGTGCAATTGGCCAACAACGAAACCGGGATTATCCAATTGATGGCGCGCGTGGCGGCGCTGGCGCGGGAACATGGTGCGCTGCTGCTGGTCGATGCGGCGCAGGCGTTCGGGCGCATTCCCGTCAGCATAGCCGATCTCGACGCCAGCTATCTGGTGGTCTCAAGCCACAAGATTGGCGGCCCGCCGGGCGCCGGTGCGTTGGTGCTCGCGCCCGGCGCGCCGTTCAAGACTGCGCGCTTCGGCGGCGGACAAGAGCGTGGCCGCCGTCCGGGCACGGAAAATCCGCCGGCGCTTGCGGGCTTTGGCGTTGCGGTGGAAATTGCCGTGCGCGCTCTGGAGAAGGAAGCGGAGCGCATTGGCGGGTTGCGCGATCGCTTTGAAGCGAGTTTGCCGAAAGACACCGTGATCTTTGGAGCGCCGGCTTCTAGCCGGCATGGCAAGCAAGAAACGATGCCGGCGGTCCGGTTGCCCAACACTTCTAATTTCGCGGTTCCGGGCTTGAACGCGGAAACCGCGGTCATCGCCATGGACCTTGAAGGCGTCGCCATCAGTTCGGGCGCGGCGTGTTCATCGGGCAAGGTGAAATCGAGCCGCGTCCTGAAGGCGATGGGTGTTGCGCCCGATTTGGCGAAGGCGGCGCTGCGCGTGAGTTTCGGCTGGTCTTCGAGTGAAGCGGATGTCGACGCCGCGCTCGTCGCGCTTGGCAAAATCACCGCCCGCCGCATGCTGCAAGGAGCGGCGTGATGGCGGCGGTCAAGGAAACCATCGCCGCCACGCGCGCGCTTGAGGGCGAAAAATACAAGCACGGCTTTATCACCAATGTCGCTCAAGACATCGCCGAGCCAGGGCTCGACGAAGACGTGGTGCGCTTCATCTCGGCAAAGAAAGAAGAACCCGATTGGATGCTGCAATGGCGGCTTGAGGCGTTTCGGCGTTGGCGGACGATGGAAGAGCCGACCTGGGCGCTGGTGCATTACCCGCCTATCGATTACCAGGCCGCGCGCTATTACGCGGCGCCGAGCAAGGGCGCCAAATACAAAAGCCTGGACGATGTCGACCCGGAAATTCTGGAAACCTACAAGAAGCTCGGTATTCCGCTCCGCGAAGCCGAAGTGCTGCTCGGCGTTGAAGGCGCGCCTCGGGTGGCCGTGGATGCGGTGTTCGATAGCGTCAGCGTCATCACCACGTTCAAGCATGAGCTGGCGAAAGCGGGCGTGATTTTCTGCCCCATCAGTGAGGCGCTTCGTGAGCATCCTGAATTGGTACGCCAGTATCTGGGATCGGTGGTGCCGGCGAGCGACAATTTCTTCGCCACGCTCAACAGCGCAGTGTTTTCGGATGGCTCGTTCGTCTATGTGCCGCCGGGCGTGCGCTGCCCGATGGAGCTCTCGACGTACTTTCGGATGAACGCGCAAGGCACCGGCCAGTTCGAGCGCACTTTGATTATTGCCGATAAGGGCGCCTACGTCTCCTATCTTGAAGGCTGCACCGCGCCGATGCGCGATGAGAACCAATTGCACGCCGCGGTGGTGGAATTGGTGGCGCTTGACGATGCAGAAATCAAATATTCGACGGTGCAGAATTGGTGGCCGGGCGATAGCGAAGGCAAGGGCGGCATCTACAATTTCGTCACCAAGCGCGGCGATTGCCGCGGCGCCAGGTCGAAGATTTCTTGGACGCAAGTGGAGACCGGTTCGGCCATCACTTGGAAGTATCCCAGCTGCATCCTGCGCGGAGACGAGAGCTCTGGCGAATTTTATTCCATCGCCGTCACCAACGGGCGCCAGCAGGCCGACACCGGCACCAAGATGATCCATCTCGGTAAAAACACTCGTTCGCGCATCCTCTCCAAGGGGATTTCGGCGGGGCGTTCCTCGAACGCCTATCGCGGCCTCGTCTCCGCGCACGCCAAGGCCAAGGGCGCACGCAATTACACCAGATGCGATTCGCTGCTGATTGGCCCCGAGGCTTCGGCGCACACCGTGCCGTACGTCGAAACCCGCACGCCTGACGCGCAATTCGAGCACGAAGCGACGACGACGCGGCTGTCGGAAGATCAGCTTTTCTACCTCCGCTCACGGGGCGTTCCCGAAGAGGCGGCGGTGGCGCTGCTGGTAAACGGGTTCGTGCGCGAAGTGCTGCAGAAACTGCCGATGGAGTTCGCCGTGGAAGCGCAGAAGCTGCTCGAAGTTAGCCTGGAAGGGAGCGTGGGATGAGAGAATATTGGTTCGCGCGCCGCTTCCCGGTCGGCGATCCGCGTCGGGCGATGGCGCCGGTGCATTGGAAGGGTTATCTGGTCGCCGGCATTTTCGTCGCCGCTCTGCTGATCGGCGCGCTGGCGTTTGCCTGGATGGGCGCGCGCGGGCAGATCGTGCAGGGCGCGGTTGCGTTCATCATTGCCGCGGCGGTTGGCATGGTCTGGTTCATCGGTGTAGCCGAGCGCACCTGCGACAAGACCCGCACCGTGGCCGAATATCAGAAAGAGCGCGCGCGTGCTTGACGTTGTAAACCTTCATGTCGCGGTGGGCGGCGTTGAAATTATCAAGGGCGTCACGCTCCGCGTGCCTGCCGGCGAGACCCATGCCTTGATGGGACCAAACGGTTCTGGAAAATCCACGCTGGCTTATGCGCTGGCGGGCCGCGAGGGGTACGAAGTGACCCAAGGCGCGGCGAAGCTGGGGGGCGCCGATCTGCTCGCGCTGACGCCTGAGCAACGCGCGGCCAAGGGCTTGTTTCTGTCGTTTCAATATCCGGTGGAGATTCCTGGCCTCTCCACGATCGCATTCCTGAAGGCGGCGGTGAACGCGCAACTTAAGGCGCGCGGCGAGGGCGAAATGCCGGCGCCGGCATTGTTGAAGTTGATGCGGGAGAAAGCCGCGGCGCTGAAAATCGATCCGGACATGTTGAAGCGGCCGCTCAATGTTGGCTTTTCTGGCGGCGAGAAGAAACGCTTTGAGGCGTTGCAAATGGCGGTGCTCGAACCGCGATTTGCCATTCTCGATGAGACCGATTCCGGGCTCGACATCGACGCGCTGAAGATCGTAGCGGAAAACGTCAACGCCTTGCGCGCGCCGCAGCGCGGCTTGCTCGTGATTACGCACTATCAGCGCCTGCTCGATTACATCAAGGCGGACCGCGTCCACGTGCTGGCGAACGGTCGCATCGCAGCTTCCGGCGGCCCCGAACTCGCGCTCGAAATGGAGAGCGAAGGCTACGAAAAGTATGCGAGCGCGGCGTGATCGCGCTGGTCGATCTCCCCTCCCGCCGCGTCGAGGCGTGGAAATATAGCGATCTGGCGCGGGCGATCGATGAGAGCGTACAGTTCGTGCTCAAGCGCGACCGCGCCGATCCCATCGTGTCGGCGGCGCAGGCGCGGGGCGGCATTATCGGCGCTCTGGCCGCGCAGGCGGACATGGTTGAAACGCTGGAGGTGGCCGCCGGCGCAAGCGAGCTGCGGATCGACCGGCCGGTTTATGCATACCTTGAACCGCGCTTGCTTGATGTACGTATCGCGCCAGGCGGGCGGTTGACGCGCGTGGTTGTGCAAGCGGGGATCGAGGGCGGCGTCGTGCTCGACGCGGCGCTGGTGCGGATCGGCGCGGGCGGTGTGTT
>JANNFH010000170.1:0-4213 GCA_031379565.1 Alphaproteobacteria bacterium | reverse complement strand
TAGCAATTGGTGCAGGCGATGTTGCACAGCGTGCCGGTGTTGAACCACAGCGTCTCAAGCCGCGTCAGAGCCACGGTCGCGCGACGCTCGCCCTTGGCGGTGATGTCGGGGTGTTTGAATTTGGCCTGGTCCAGCGGTTTGAAAGGCTGGGGGGCGGGGACGTTTTGGTTCATGGTCTCGTTCTATCAGACGATGCTTCACAGGCGGCACCACACGATGCTATCAAATCGCCGTGTCCGGGTCGCGGGTGTAGCTCAATGGTAGAGCAGAAGCTTCCCAAGCTTACGACGAGGGTTCGATTCCCTTCACCCGCTCCACGTCATTTCAATGACTTAACCATGATATTTCTGGAACTGTTCTAGGCTAGACCCCAATTTTGTGACAAAATGTGACACTTCATCTCTTGAGGGCGCGTCACATGGCGACAATTTGGAGCCGCGGACCTTATCAATTCTGCGTTCGCATTCGTCGCAATGGCGTATCCGAAACGAAGACGTTTGAAAGCCAACGTGCCGCCGAACAATGGGCACGCATTGTTGAAGGCAAAGTTGCGGGAAACGAATTCGTCGACCACGGAAAAGCGCAAAGCACAACGCTGACGCAGGCTCTTGAGTGGTACGAAAAGACCGTCGTCCCGAAGACTCCTCGATCCGCAAAAAACAAGCGCGGCACCATCGCCTATTGGAAGGCCAGCAAGTTCGCCAATTGGTCGCTCGTGTCCATCCGCCCCTGGGACTTGCTCGAATGGCGGCGCGAGGCGCTGGACGAAGACAATGCAGAAGAAGGCGAACAGATTGGACCTGATGCCGAATTCGGAGAGCAGACTTGTGTGCATCGGCTGAATGCGATCTCGCATTTGTATGGCCAGTGGTCGCTCATTCACAAAGTGCCTGTCGACAATCCAGTGGTGCGGGGCGTCCGACCAACGGTCGACAACGCGAGAGATCGCCGTCTCGATCCTGGTCACAATCGCCGCGGCAAGACGGAAGAGCAGAGGCTCTATGACGTTTGTGATTCTTCGAAATCGGCCTGGCTCGGGGCCGCTGCGCGTATCGCAATCGAGACGTGCGTCCGACAAGCCGAACTTGCGGGACTTACATGGGGCCGGGTCCGCTTGCGCAGTCCTCATCCGCATATCGATTTGCCGAAGACCAAGAATGATCGGCCCAGGCGCGTGCCGCTGAGTACCAGAGCCGTTAAGGCGTTCAAGACGCTCAAGCCTTCGAAATCGATCTCAGAAGCGAAGGCAAAGGTGCTGATGATCGAGACGCCACGCGCGATCGGCCATGCCTTTCGGGCGGTCGTGAAGGAAGAGAAATTTCCTGATCTGCGTTGGCACGACCTGCGTCATGAAGGCGTCAGCCGTCTCTTCGAAAATACGGATCTCCGCGATCATGAGATCATGGCGATCACGGGTCATCTCTCCCCCGAGATGCTCAAGCGATACAGTCATCTCAGGTCTCATCGATTGGCCGCCAGGCTCGGTTAGTCAATCCTTTCCTTGGACCTGAATCAGGCGTGCGCGACGCGCGATTTCCTCGCGCTTCGTCGGCCGGCCACGCGTGCCGGACGACAGATCAAGATTTGCAGGGTCGAACCTCGCCTGCCACTCGCGAACTGCGGCGATGGTCCATCGAGGTCCTCGTATGGTCGGGATGCGAGTAATGGCTGGCAGCGTTTCTGGGCATCCACACAGGCGATTGTAAACCGTCTGACGCTTCAGTCCAAGAATTGCCGCCAGATCGCCGACTGTCAGCAACCTTAGCTCTTCCGGGATGGGTACGATGGTCGGACTCGAAACCATTTTCCTCAACGAGCAAGGAAATCCGTCTGGAGGATCGATCATGCCGAGCAAACTGCAAATCGCGTTTATCTACGATCATGTAAGACATTCTCAGGCGATATTCCTGCGCGATTGTAGCGGTCGCGCCGCATGTCTGCGTCCGTTCGCCGTGGCGATACGGCGTCTACACTGTCCGATGGCCATCGCGTTGCGATGACGTTTTTCTTGCCGCTCTCCGGACTCCGGGGTGAGCGGCGCTTCCTTCTAGGCTCGCTGCGGCGTGCCGCAACCCGCGCGAAGATGCGCGGGTCCTCCACGGTGTTCCGGCCCTTCGGGTGCGTCCCGCCTCACTCAGCGAGCCTATCCGGTCGCTGGCGCCGCCCACCCCTGCGCCCCGGTTCGCGGGGCGAGAGGTGGGACGACGCAGGCGTGAACAGCGGCCTGGCGATAAGGGCGGCCGCGACATTTCCGTGCTTCGCGAGACGACGACTCTAATGTCGCTGTGCGGTGGCAATGCACCCGTCCGCTGCCGGTTGCGCTTCGGTTGGCGATCATCTGGGCCGCCCGGAGGACCGGCGTCGGTCGCGGGCTCGTTGCCTTTGTGTCTGGCGAACCAGCCCTCGCACGCACTGAACATGCGGGCTTTCTCATGTCGCTGGGCGGTGAACGTAGATGCGTTCCGCAGACGTGTGATGTGTGTGCGGCGGTGCGTCAGCCGGCGCCGGCGATCCTGGCAGCTGTATGTGGACGCCGCCGATGCGCGCGCTGGCATGACGGCCTCGGGGGACGAAATCGGGGTCGGCGAGACGCGGGGACAGGTCGTCTCTACCACCAGATTTTTTCGCTTGGTGGAGCCAACCTGCCTCCCACATCGGCACCGCTCAGGACGATAAGTCGACTTGAATCCGGCGGCCTTTGTTGTCCCGGGAACGTGGCGTCGTTCACGCGTTGGGCTGACTTGTGCGCGGCCATTCGTTCACTGGCCTTACGTCCCGCGCAGGCTGAACGTGTCGCCTTCGCGCTCTCGGGCACCATGTCCCTTGGGTCTTGCGCTTTTGGACCTATGGGCTTTGGCCTGTCCGTTGCAACCCTCGTCCGCCGGTTTTTTCCCCGCCGCAAAGAGCGGCTCCTCGCGGGCGCTCACGCTCCAAAAAGCCGGTGGTTTCGGGTCCTGCGCTGACGCTTCGGCCTTCGGTGCAACGGCCGGGCCGGCGCCCATTGGGTCCGCGTTGCGCCCCAACGGAAATGGTTCCTGAAGAGGGCGGCTAAGGAGATCAGTATCATGCCAGCAATCGGTTACGTCACGAAGCAAACGAACGGCGGCTACAAGGGTCAGCTCAAGACGCTCACGATCCGCGCCGATATCGAAATCGTCCCGAACTCAAACAAATCCGCCGACAATCATCCCGACTTCCGGGTCGTCTCGGCGGGGGTAGATGTAGGAGCGGGCTGGGTCCGCCACGGCGAAAGCTCCGGCAAGGACTACGTGTCGCTCAGTCTCGCGGCGCCTGAGTTCGGGCTCCGGAAACTCTACGCCAATCTTGGCCGCGCGCCTGGGGAGGGCGATGACAGCTTCGCGGTGATCTGGAATCCGGCGGACTGACGCCGGTGGCGGCCTCGCAAGCACTCGATCTTGCGGGGCCGCTTCGCTTCCGGTCCGTCCCCCATCACGACACTTGTGAGCCCGCCGTTCGCGGAGGGCGGCGCACGAGGCGGGGAACGTCTGGACGCTCCGCCGGCAGCTAGCCTTCAAGCCGGTCCCACCAGCGGCGTGGCCGAAAGCGCTCGACGCCTCGCCGAACCGGACGGCGGGGCGTTGAGGTTTGCTGTTTTTCCAGCGGCCGTAAATGCCGTTCGGAGAAACGCCAACGGGTCGGTCGAGCGTCGTGGCGAGCGCTCCCCGGGCGCTTCCAAGGGGATGAAAACAGTGCGTTCGTACCCGTCTTCGGACCCGAATCTGCTCTCGGGGTCGACCTCACTTGCGCACTGTTTCCCGTTTGGGCGCGCACTGCTCGCGTGAATTTCGGGTGGGAAATCACCTTGGCCCACCCCATTCGAACCTGGTTCGCGGCAGCAAAAGGCACCCGGAAACCTCCGGCCGATCAGAGCGCCCTGCAACGAGAAACACACCTCAGAGCCGTTCGTCATAGCGCAAATATGTCCCCGCTTGAGCGTTCGACGATGGCTCACCTGACTTGATCCGTCGCCTTGGGTATCGTAGGTGAGCGCAGGTGAGACGTATACGGATCGTCAGTATACGGAATGCAAGATAAAATCAGTAGCGCTAACGCGCTCTGTGTCCGGGTCTGCACATCAATTCGATCGCACTAAGCGGCGTATTCTTGGCACCAAACTGCGCCATGCCGAATTTTTATCGAAACGCGAGCTGATCCTCTTGCTAAAGCGGAGACCATGCCCAGGTGACTCTCG
>JANNFH010000161.1:0-3507 GCA_031379565.1 Alphaproteobacteria bacterium | reverse complement strand
CGACACTGGGCTTGATCTCACTCACCCCGACATCAGCAACTCGCCCAATGTCGCCTCGGGAATTGACCTCATCTCCAACATCGAGCGCGGCGGCGACGGCGATGGTATCGACGCGGACGCCCAAGATTCCGGCGATCGCTGTGGCGCGCGGACGGAAAATTCCTATCACGGCACGCATGTCGCGGGCACCATTGGCGCCGGGGCCACCAACGACCGTGTCGGCGTCGCCGGTGGCGCGTGGGACGTCACCATCGTACCGGTGCGCGTGCTCGGGCGCTGCGGCGGTGAATTGGCCGACATCGTCTCGGGCATCCGCTGGGCCGCCGGCATCGCCGCGGCGATTGGCGAGGGCGGCGCCCAACTCGTCAACGCCAATCCCGCCGACATTATCAATATGAGCTTGTCGATCCAGGCGCCGTGCCCGGCCTCGATGCAAGCGGCGATCGATGCCGCCGCCGCGCGGAATGTCGTCATTGTCGTCGCCGCCGGCAACAAGGCTGATCAAGCCGCGCGCTTCGCGCCGGCCAATTGCAACAGCGTCGTCGTTGTGGCGTCCAACGACGCGCGCGGCGAGCTGGCGTTTTATTCGAACTTCGGCCCGCAAGTGGATATCCTGGCGCCCGGTGGCGATCTGTTCGCCGACAGCGACAGTGACGGACGCCCCGACGGCGTGCTCTCCACCCGCTCGACCCAATCGGGCTGCACCGATCCGCTCAACCAGAACTCGACCACGCAATGCTATTATTCGTTCCTGCAAGGCACCTCGATGGCGGCGCCGCACGTTTCGGCCGCCTTGGCGCTGCTGGCGGCGGAGACCGGTCTGCGCGGGCGTGACCTTGAAAATGTGCTGTTTGCGAGGGCGGTCTCGCCGCTTGGTTCGGATTTCGCGCAGATCGAGTGCGCCCGCTCGCGCAACGCCGCGCCAATCAGCACGGGCTCACCGACCTGTTCACGACCCGCCGGGCGCGGCATGCTCGACCTCGCCCGCGCCGCCCAAACCATTAGCGTGGCGCCGGCGCAGTAGGAGGTGGAGCTCATGGACGCCAGCATGGTGCGCAACATCGGCATTACCATCGGCGCCGCCGCGCTCGCCGGCTCGCTGGCGGTCGCTACCTTTGCCGGTGATCCCCAAGCGCCTGCGCCAACGCAAGCGCCCTTGGTCGCGGGACCGTTGCCCGCCGCGCCGCCAGCGGCCGAGGCGCCGGCATTCGAAGCAGCGGGCGTTGACGCGCCCCTGACTGGGGCGCCGCTGAGCTTCCTCGTCCGCTTCGAGGGCTCGGGCGCGTTTGGGCGCGCCCAAGCGCTGGCGGAGCAGGGAAGAGAAATCGAGGCGCGCCGCGCCGCGGAGGCAGCGCTCGGGCGCCATAGCGCGCTGCGGGGCCTGTGCTTCGATCGCTTCACCGTCGGTGGCGCCGAGATGGTGTTGCGCGTCTGCGAGCCAGCGCCGGCGGAGGAACAAGCGCAGACCAGCGCGCTTTGGCTGGCGCGCTTGCGTGACATGAGCGCGGTCGCCTATGCCGAGATGAATTCCGTCGCATCGCCGGCGCAAACGCAATGAGGAGATAAACATGGATGCCGGCGGCGCGCTTTTGGGCGCATTCAATGAAACGACGTTCGACACTGTTGATGGGCTGAAGCTCTATGCGCGCGATTATGCGCCGCTCTTGCCGGCAACCGGCGCACCGGTGCTGTGCCTGCATGGGCTGACCCGCAATTCGAAGGATTTCGAAATCGTCGCCCCGCGCATCGCCGCTCTCGGGCGGCGCGTCATCGTTCCCGACATGCGCGGGCGCGGGCGCTCTGCCTGTGATGCCGATCCGGCGCATTACGTGCCGACGGTGTATGCGCAAGACGTGTTGACACTGCTCGACAAGCTGGGCGTGGGCGAGGCGGTGTTCGTCGGCGCCTCGATGGGCGGCATCATCACCATGGTTGTGGCGGCGCTGGCGCCAAACCGCATTGGCGCGGCCGTGCTCAACGATGTCGGCCCGCGCCTCGAAACCGCCGGGCTGGCGCGGATCGCGACTTACGTTGGGCGCACGCCGGCGATGGAGAATTGGGCCCAAGCTGTCAGCGCTGTCCGCGCGATCGGAGCCGTCTCGTTTCCCGCCAAGCAGGGCGACGATGCGTTCTGGGAAGCCTACACGCGACGCATTTTCCGCGAACGCATCGACGGCATGGTGGAGCCCGATTACGATCCCAACATCGCGCTCGCCTTCACCGATCCGGAAACCGCCGCGCCGGTGGACATGAGCCCGCTGTTCTTAGCCTTGGCGGCCAAGCCGGTGCTGCTGATCCGCGGCGCCATTTCCGAACTGCTCTCCGCCGAAGGCGCCGCGCACATGAAGAGCCTGAAGCCCGATCTCGAAACCGTCGAAATCCCCGACACCGGCCACCAGCCGACGCTGGAGGAGCCCCAAGCTTGGGACGCGATCTTGGATTTCCTGGCGCGGGTGGGGTGAGAGGGCGTTTGCCGTTGGGCCAATGGCTGCGAGCTTCAATCTGGCGCACCGTAACGCCTAAGCAATGCGGCTGCGTTGGCGCCGCGCAATTGCAGCGACAGGCACCGCACGCCTCCGCCCATGTGGCACACCATTTGCGACTGGACCGGCACAACCTCGCGCCGCGTCGCCGCGCGCACCTGGCGAAGTGCGATCTCGTCTTCGGGAATGCCAAATTGCGGGAGATAGATGCGATGGGGCGTCACCAGGGCGTTGGTGTAGAGCCCGCACGCTGAGCCAAATCGCTCGTCATAGACGCGCGCACCATTATAAGGCGTGACGACCTCATGGATCACAACGCCGGGCAAGCCGCGTTCCAGGTCGTCGCGGAGCTTACGGGCGTAAGCCGGATCCTCGGCGTAGGAATTGACGATCAGCGTGTTGGCATCCACGAAGGCGACCACGCCGTCGGCGTGTTCAAGGCCGCCTTGTTCGTCGGAATCTATGAAGGCGACGTTCGACACGCCGGGAAAGCGCCGCAATGCCGCGCGCGCCTGATCCTCGTTGAGGCGGTTGTCGCGCAGGAATTTGCGGCTGAGCACGACATTGCCGGCATAATCATCGACGAAATTGCCACCGTCGTTGAGGAGGTCAGTCTCGCCAAAATCGAGGCCCGCCGCCTCGGCGACGCGGGCGAATTGCTCTTGCACGGCATCGGCGTCGCGCTGGCCGCGTATGCCTCCCCCTTGGCCGGCGGCGGTGTAGCGAAACATCACAGGGTTGGCGGCGTTCGAGAGTGTGAAGTCCCGCGTCCAGATATCGGCCATCGGCGCGACAACAACTCTTTGCGCACCGAGCGCCGCGACGTACCGGTCATAATTTTGTTGGTCGGTCAGAATGATGAGATCATCGCGCCCTTCGACTTGGCCGGCATAGGCGACATGGAAATCGAAAATCGCATCCGAGACCTCCGCATAATAGGGATCGCCTGATGTCGGTGCGGCCAAAACGATCAGTTCGCGCATGGTATTTATTCCCGAGCCCTGCAAATTATGGGCTGGCTCAG
>JANNFH010000156.1:0-1844 GCA_031379565.1 Alphaproteobacteria bacterium | reverse complement strand
CGGTGACGCCCAACCCTTCGCTCGAGCGCGAGCCTCAGGCCCCATGCTCACCGCCGTCCTGCTGCTCTTGCTGCCTGCGGTCTTCAGCTTGTCAGTTTTCCGCCTGTATCAGCTCCCGCGTGACTTGCGAGCACGGGCGGTACAGGTAAACCCACGCAACAAAGCTTTGGCCACGCTGGGTTTTGGCATCATCTACGCCGTCTTGGCGGGGTATACCTTCTTCGTGCTGTTCACTGCGGCACGCGCAATCTGGACTCCCCCGAAAACGATTCAGGAGTTGTTGTCCATCGCCTACGTTGGCGCGGCATATCCACTTGTTTGTCTCGCCTTCGAGTGGATTCTGTACTACACCGTGAAGCCAAACGCCGACGCTCACTCCTGACCATTCGTCGCGGTCGTACAGAAGGAACGGTGACCTTTCGTGCAAAGACTTCAGCTCCCAGCTCGTCATATCGTCTCTGGAGACTCCTTGGGGCAGCACGCATTCCCCGTGACTGGAACCACTCATCCGTGTTGTCGTGACCACAGCGAAAGCCCATGAAAGCACCCGAACGTCAAACCCTTCTGCGCGCACTTCAAACCCGCTTCGAGAAGAACATGCACCGACACGCCGGCATCGCTTGGCCCGATGTGCAAGCAAGACTCGAAGCCCGACCGGCGGCCTTGAGCACGCTGCAGTCGATGGAAAGCTCCGGCGGTGAGCCCGACGTCATCGGCCACGACATCGCAAGCGGTCAATTCACTTTCTGCGATTTCTCCGCCGAAAGCCCGGCCGGGCGCCGCAGCCTCTGCTACGACGGTGAAGCGCTCGACGCGCGCAAGGAAAACAAGCCGAAGGGCAGCGCGGTGCAGACGGCCGCCGCGCTGGGCATCGAGCTGCTGACGGAGCAGCAGTACCGCGAGTTACAGGCGCTCGGGGACTTCGATGCAAAGACTTCGAGCTGGATCGCCACACCGCCCGAGCTGCGCTCGCTCGGTGGCGCCCTCTTCTGCGACCGGCGATATAGCCAAGTGTTCACGTACCACAACGGCGCGCAGTCGTACTACGCCGCCAGAGGCTTTCGCGGCTTGCTCCGGGTCTGACGCATGACCAGCCAGCCCCCCACCGCGCCGCGCGACGGCGAGTTCTGCCACGTTGTCGGTGGCACCCACGCCGGCAAGCGCGGCACTGTGCGTGACCTGAAGACGAGCAAGACCGGCCACCTCACGATCACGGTCGTGCAGGCCGACGGCGTGCGCTTCAAGACGCTCGCGAAGAATGTCGTGGTTCGGGCGGCCGATGGCGGCTAGAGTTGTGGCCGGGCCCGCTTCCCAGGGCTTGTTCGTTTGAAGGCGAAACCCATGGCCACAGTGCGTGAAGGCAACCAAGGCGTTCTGGTCGTCGTCGACGTGCAGGTCGGCGTGCTGTGCGACGCGTGGGACGCTGAACGCGTTGTTGGCAACGTGGCGCGCACGGTCGAACGCGCCCGCGTCTCGGGCACACCGGTGCTCTGGGTGCAGCACGCCGACGACGAGCTGCTGCGGGGCAGCGCCGAGTGGCAATGGGTGCCCGAGCTGGTGCCCGCGAAGGGCGAGCCGCTGATCCACAAACACTTCAACTCGTCGTTCGAGCAGACCACGCTCGAAGCCGAGCTCGCTGCCCTAGCCGCCACCCACATCACGCTGGCCGGCGCCGCGAGCAACTGGTGCATTCGCGCCACGGCCTACGGCGCGCTGGAGCGCGGCTACGACCTCACGCTCGTGAAAGACGCCCACACCACCGCCAGCATGGAGCCGGGCGACGGCACGCGCATCGAAGCCGCCAGCGTCATCCAGGAACTCAACATCGCGATGACCTGGCTCAG
>JANNFH010000114.1:0-1630 GCA_031379565.1 Alphaproteobacteria bacterium | reverse complement strand
GCAGCCCGCGCGAGGCGCGCGCGATGGCGCGGCTGTGAGCGCTTTTCGGTCATGGCCCCGCCAAGCTGTTCGGCGTCGGTGATGGTGACCGCGCGTTTGTAGTAGCGGGTGACGTCATGGCCGATGCCGATGGCGATCAGTTCAACCGGCGACCGCGTTTCGATCCAGCCAATCACTTGGCGCAGATGGCGTTCGAGATAATTGCCGGGATTGGCCGAAAGCGTGGAATCGTCCACCGGCGCGCCGTCGGAAATCACCATCAGGATGCGGCGCTGCTCGGAGCGCCCGATCAAGCGGTCATGCGCCCACATCAAGGCCTCGCCGTCGATGTTCTCTTTCAACAAGCCCTCGCGCATCATCAGTCCCAGATTACGCCGCGCACGCCGCCACGGCGCATCGCCGGATTTGTAAATGACGTGCCGGAGATCGTTGAGCCGGCCCGGTTGCGTCGGACGCCCCGCACCCACCCAATCTTCTTTCGCCCGCCCGCCCTTCCACGCGCGCGTGGTGAAGCCCAGAATTTCGACCTTCACCCCACATCGTTCCAGCGTGCGCGCGAGAATATCGGCGCACAACGCCGCCACCATGATCGGCCGCCCGCGCATGGACCCGGAATTGTCGAGCAGCAAGGTGACAATTGTATCCTTGAACGGCATGTCCTCTTCTTGCTTGAAGGAGAGCGCCGAAAGCGGATCGACAATAACGCGCATGAGCCGCGCCGTATCCAAGACGCCCTCTTCCAGATCGAACGTCCAAGCGCGATTTTGCTTGGCCATCAAACGCCGCTGCAGCCGGTGCGCCAGCCGTCCTACCACGCTCTGGAGCGGCTTCAATTGCTGATCGAGATACGAGCGCAGCCGCGCCAGCTCTTCCAGATCGCACAAATCCTCGGCGGAAATTTCCTCATCATGGGCGCGCGTGAAAACTTTGTAGTGCGCGTTGGGATCACCGGCCTCGTCGCGAGGATTAGGCCGGATCGGCTTATCGCCCGGCTCGTCCTGCTCGATCTCCTGAGATTCGTCCGAATCCGAATCCATTTCCACCGAGAACGTCTGGTCGGAGTCCAGATCAGAATCGCTCTCGGCCAATTCCATGTCGGCGAGCGTTTCCTGCTGCTCCTCGCCCTCGCCTTCAGGCTTATCGCCTTCTGGCTGTTGCGGCGGGTCGGCGGAGGCGTCCGCTTCCTCGTCGGTGGGTTCATCGCCAAGCTCGTCGGCCATGTCGAGATCACGGATGAGATCGCGCGAGAGTTGCGCAAACACTTTTTGATCGGCCGCAGCCCCGGTGAGCTTATCGAGCGTCTTGCCGGCCTTCGCCTCGATCGCTTCGCGCCAGATCGCGACAATGCCCTGCGCGCTCGCGGGCGGCTTCTGCCCGGTGAGCCGCTCGCGCACAATCATCCCCAGCGCATCCGCCAAGGGCGCGCTGGTGCGATCCTGCATGCGGGCAAAGCCGCGCTTCTCGCACGCATCATTGAGCGCCGCGGCAAGATTGTTGGCGACGCCCTTCATGGCGTTGGCGCCGAGCGCCTGCACGCGCATCTCTTCTGCCGCGTCGTACAAAGCCCGTGCATTAGCGCCCACTGGGCGAAACTGCGCGTGCGCGCGGTCGTCGTGATAGGCCAGCCGCA
>JANNFH010000078.1:0-4883 GCA_031379565.1 Alphaproteobacteria bacterium | reverse complement strand
TGCACGCAAGACTTTGATGGCTGGCTTCACCACAGTCGCCGATGTCGGCGGACCGAACGACGCCATTTTTGGTCTGCGCCGCGCCATCGCCGAAAATCGCTTGCCTGGCCCGCGCATTCTCGCCTCCGGTTCCGTCATCACGCCGGACGGCGGGCATGGCGACGCCAACGGCTTTGCGCCCGAAATCGTTGACGCGCTGCGCAGCCCGACGGCTTGCACGGGGGCTGACGCGTGTGCGCGCGCGGTGCGCCGGCAAATTCAAGCGGGCGCCGATCTGATCAAAATCACGGCGACGGGCGGCGTGCTTTCGAACACCGCCGCCGGCGTCGGTCAGCAACTCACTGATGCGGAATTGCGCGCCATCGTCGAAGCCGCGCACACGATGGGCCGGCGTGTCACCGCGCATGCGCATGCGGCCGGCGGCATCAACGCGGCTTTGCGCGCCGGCGTCGATTCCGTCGAACACGGCAGCTATTCCGACGATGAAAGCTTCCGCCTGTTCCGTCAGGGCAATCGCTACCTGGTGCCGACACTCGAAGCCGGCTGGTGGGTGTCGCAATTGGCCGAGCGCGGCGGCGTGCTGACGCCGGCGCAAGCCGACAAGGCCCGCCAAGTCGGCCCCCAATTGCTGGCGATGGCGCGCCGCGCTCACGCCGCCCATGTGCGCATCGCCTTCGGCACCGATACCGGGGTTTCGCCGCACGGCATGAATGCGCGCGAGTTCCAGTTGCTGGTGGAGGCAGGCTACACGCCGCTGGAAACGATCCAGTTCGCCACCGTGGCCGCCGCGGACCATTTGCAGGTCGGCAACATCGCCGGGCGCATTGCACCTGGCATGTCGGCCGACATCATCGGCGTCGAGGGCGATCCCATGAGCGACGTGACCACGTTGATGAACATACCCTTCGTGATGGCGCGCGGGGTGGCTTACAAGGAATAGCATTTGGACCGCCGCTCTCCATTGCCGGCTGGGAGCCGGCGGTCCAAATAGGCGTTCATGCTTCGCATACTTGCCCGCGGCGGCGCCGAAACGACTTCGCCGGACGATCCTGCCGCACTTTGGCTCGACCTTGAATCGCCTGCCCCGTCGGAAGAGGCGCAGGTTGAGGTCGTACTCGGCGTCGATGTGCCCACGCCCGCCGAGCGCGCGGCATTTGAGGATTCCGCGCGCTTTTATGAAGAGGGCGGCGCGCTCTATCTGACCGCGACTTTGCTGGGTCGGCGCGACGAGGGCCCGTTCGTCTCCGGACCAGTCACGTTTATTCTCGCCAAGGATAAGCTCGCCACCGTGCGGCAAATCCGGCCGCGGGCGTTTGAGGTGGGGCTCGGGCGCGCCTCGGCGCGCGTCGGCTCGGCGAAAACCGGCGCGGATGTGTTTTTCGCGCTGCTCGAAGGCGCCGCCGAGCGGCTGGCGGATTTGCTCGCAGAGGCTACGCGCGACGCCAATTTGCTTTCCACCACCATATTCGCTGACGCACAACCCGATTTGCGCTCTCTGCTGCGCGATCTTGGCCGTGTTGGCGCGCTAGCGGCGCTCGCGCACGACAGTCTGTCGAGCCTGCAACGCCTGCTCGCCTACGCGCAATTGGCCAAGGACCATCACGGCATCGATAACGCACGCGTCGGCGCGCTTGCACGCGATGTAGGCGAACTGGAGCGCACCGCAGAAGCGCTACAGCCACGGCTCTCCTATTTGCAGGACGCCACTTTGGGGCTCATCAACGCGGCCCAAACCAATGTGCTGAAAGCGCTTTCGCTCGCCACCATGGCGTTCGTGCCGCCGACGCTGATTGCCTCGATTTTCGGCATGAATTTCGAAGCGATGACCTGGTTCAAGACCGGCTGGGGACCGTGGGTAGGCTTCCTGCTGATGTTCATGGCCCCAACGGCATTGTTCGCCATCGCCAAATGGCGGAAATGGTTCTGAGCTTTGGTCGTGGAGGCCTAAGACGCTGAGCCGACCACGTGTTAACCCGCCGGCGCTAGAATAGACGCTCGGTTTTTCAGAGGAGCTGACGATGCGTAAAGAATTGGCGTTAATGCTGCTGGCAGTGGGGCTCTCGGGGTGCGGAACAGCCATGGGTGACCGCTTGGCCTCCGGGGCCATGATCGGCGCGGGAGCGGGAGCGGTGTTTGGCGGCGTCGGCGCGGTGCCTGGCGCGATTGTCGGCGCGGCGGTTGGCGGCATCGCCTCGCCCGGCCAGGTCGATCTTGGCAAGCCGGTCTGGAACGACTGACTGAGGGCGATTGCGCCATGTGATAGGCCGCCGTAACACGGCGTAGGCGCCCGTCTGTGCTGCGGGAATTGCCCAGGACAGAATTATGGCTGCGTTAGAATTCACGCGGCGCTACGCGATGGCGCATCGGCTGCTGGCCGACCCATCGTCGAAATGCGCCGTCCCCCACGGACACAACGAAGTCGTGGCTGTGCGGCTGGCGCCACATCGCGACTTCCGCTTCGGCGGCTCGAACGCGGAAGCGCCGTTTGAAGCGGTGAAGAGCCGTTGGCATGCTTGGATCGACAATTCTGTCGATCACGCGCTGCAATTAAGCGAGAGCGATCCATTGATCGGTTATTTTCGCACCCACGAGCCCCAGCGCTTGGCGCGCATCCTGACCATTCCCGGCGATCCGACCACAGAAGCGCTGGCGGCGTGTTTTTGGCTGAAGCTGGCGGCATTTATTGCGGGCGAGGATTTGCCGTTCAGCGTCAGCGCGGTACGGGTGGAGGAAACACCCACCAATGCGGTGATCCTCACGCGCGATGGATTCGACCCGGCTTCATGCGGGCTCGGCGCGTCAACCTGGCCGCGCCGCGCCGACATGAGCATCAACGATTTCTAACCAGCGGCAACTCTCGTGCGCGCTTGTCACCCCAGCCCGCGCAGCCCCCACGCCAACCACGGCGCGGCGATCAACAGCGCCAGCACAGCTTCCGCGCAAGCGGAGCGCACGTTGAATTGCGTCGCCAGCGTGCGGTCGCTGGACATGGCGAACACGCGCCCAAGCGAGGCGCCAATCCAAGCGCCGCCGAGCGCGGCCGCGGCGCCGGCGGCGAAAATGCCGAGCACGGCTTCGCCCGAGAGTATCCAGCGCACCGTGAAATAGAGCGCCGCCGCATGCGAGGCGAGGAACAAACCGCCATAGGTGGCGCGAAATTCGGCGAAACCGCCGCCCTGTTCATCCGGTTGCAGGCGCACGAAACGGGCCGCCCAATTGGGGTCAATCAAGGCGCGTGCGCCGAGTCCGGCGCAAAATGCAAGCGCGAGTGCGTTCAATACCCACGCCACGAGTTCGGCGCTAAGCCCCTCACGCCACATCAGCGCGCCTCCTCCTTGGCGCGCTTGCCGGTCCAGCCGTGTTTGGCGAATTCCTCCCTGGCGATGGCGCGGCAATGGACTTCGTCGGGACCATCGGCCAGGCGCAGGGTGCGAATGCCGGCGTAGGATTTGGCCAGACCAAAATCCTGGCATACGCCCGCGCCGCCATGCGCTTGGATAGCGTCGTCGATAATTCTAAGCGCCATCCGCGGCGCGGCGACCTTGATCATCGCGATCTCATTGCGCGCGACCTTGTTGCCGGCATGGTCCATCATATACGCCGCCTTGAGACACAAAAGCCGCGTCATCTCAATGTCTATGCGCGCATCGGCGATGCGCTGCTCCCAGATCGAATGCTCGGCGAGGGTCTTGCCGAAGGCGATGCGGGTGGAAAGCCGTTTGCACATGGCCGCAAGCGCCGCCTCCGCTGCGCCAATGGTGCGCATGCAATGATGGATGCGCCCGGGGCCCAGCCGGCCTTGGGCGATTTCAAAGCCGCGACCTTCGCCAAGCAGAAGATTCGTCGCAGGCACACGGACGTTCTTGAGTGCAATTTCCATGTGGCCATGGGGCGCATCGTCGAAACCGAACACGGTCAGCGGGCGCTCGATGGTCACCCCCTTGGCGTCGAGCGGCACGAGGATTTGGCTCTGCTGGGAATGCTTGGGGGCCTCCGGATTGGTCTTGCCCATGACGATCGCGACTTTGCAGCGCGGATCGCCGGCGCCCGAGGACCACCATTTGCGGCCGTTGATGACGTAATCGCCGCCGTCACGGGCAATGTCGCATTCGATATTGGTGGCGTCCGATGAGGCCACCGCCGGCTCGGTCATCAAAAACGCCGAGCGAATTTCTCCGTTCATCAGCGGCTTCAGCCATTGGTCCTTTTGCGCGCGCGTGCCGTAACGCTCCAGCACTTCCATGTTGCCGGTGTCGGGCGCGGAGCAATTGAACACCTCAGAAGCGAACACGACCCGGCCCATGATTTCCGCCAGCGGCGCATACTCAAGATTGGAGAGGCCGGGCCCCTCGAACTTGAACGTGTCATCGACATGGGACCCGCCATGGCCGGGCGGCATGAACATGTTCCACAGGCCTGCCGCCTTGGCCTTGGCTTTCAAATCCTCGACGATCTGGATCACTTTCCAGCGCCCGCCTTCGTGCTGTTGTTTCTCGTAGATCGGAACGGCGGGAAGCACGTGTTCGGCCATGAAACGCTGGACCCGATCGATCCAGGCCTTCGCCGCGTCACTATGTTCGAAATACATGCTGATCTCCCAGGCTCTGGCAGCGCCTCTATGGGCAAGCTAAGTGTCCTCAGCGCGAGGAGCAAATCCAGCCCATGCAGGTTGCCGCGGCGACACTGACGCACCCCAAAGTGCGGCTCGAACCGTTTGAGGAGCGCCATCGCGGCGGACTGAGTGCGGCCGCCGAGGCCGATTTCGGCATCTTCCGGCACATGCCGTTTCCGATTGTCGAAAATGGCTATGGCGCCTGGTTCGATTGGCTGCGCGAGGAGCAGGAAGCGGGGCGCTGGATTCCCCACGCCGTGATTATTGTTGC
>JANNFH010000041.1:0-6625 GCA_031379565.1 Alphaproteobacteria bacterium | reverse complement strand
CGCGTCGTATTTGGTTTTCGGCAAGGCCTCGGGCTTCGCTGCCACGCTGGAACTCTCTAGCCTCACTGGCGCGTACGGTTTCCAGATTAACGGCGAGGCGGCGGGCGACCGGTGCGGCTGGTCGGTCTCCTCGGCCGGCGACGTCAACGGCGACGGCTTCGACGATGTGATTGTCGGCGCTTATGACGCCGACCCCAACGGCCTGTCCTCGGGCGCTTCTTACGTCGTGTTCGGCAAGGCCACGGGTTTTGGCGCGACGCTAGAGCTTTCCAGCCTCAACGGCGCCAACGGCTTCCAGATCAACGGCGAGGCGGCGAACGACTATAGTGGTTTCTCGGTCTCCTCGGCCGCAGACGTCAATGGCGACGGCTTTGGTGATCTGATCGTCGGCGCGAAGTACGCGAGCCCGGGCGGCGACTTTTCGGGCGCGTCCTATGTGGTGTTCGGCAAGTCCTCGGGCTTCGCTCCGACTCTGGAGCTCTCCAGCCTCAACGGCGTGAATGGCTTTCAGATTAGTGGCGAGGGAGCGGACGACCATAGCGGAGTCTCGGTCGCCTCGGCGGGGGATTTCAACGGCGACGGCTTCGACGATCTGATCGTGGGCGCGGCTGATGCCGACCCCAACGGCCTGTTTTCGGGCGCGTCCTATGTCGTGTTCGGCAAAGCCTCGGGCTTCGGCGCGACGCTGGAACTCTCCAGCCTCGACGGCAACACCGGTTTTCAGATTAACGGCGAGGCGGCCGGCGACATGAGCGGCCGCGCGGTCTCCTCAGCCGGAGACGTCAATGGCGATGGCTTCGACGATCTGTTCGTCGGCGCGTATGGCGCCCACCCTCATGGTGGCCATGCGGGTGCGTCGTATGTAATTTTCGGTTCCATGCCCGGCGAGGCGGTGACGCGCACCGGAACCGCCATAGCCAACATTATTCACGGCAGCAATTTCAACGATACACTCAACGGCCTTGGCGGCGCTGACACGCTCAACGGCCATGGCGGCGCCGACGCGATGAGCGGCGGGTCGGGAAATGACACTTACATTGTTGATGATGCCGGCGACGTGACCACGGAAACGTCGTCTACGGACGGGATCGACCTGGTGCGATCCTCTGTCACCCGCACGCTCGGCGCCAATCTGGAAAATCTTACGCTGAGCGGGTCGCTCGCCATCAAGGGCGTCGGCAACAGCCTCGCCAACATCCTCACCGGCAACAGCTTCGCCAATGTACTCACCGGCGGCGGCGGCGCAGATACGCTCAGGGGCGGCCCTGGCGGCGACAAGCTCAGTGGCGGCGGCGGGCTCGATACACTCGTTGGCGGCGCGGGCAACGACAAATTCGTGTTCAACGCCGTGCCGGCGGTGGCCAATCGTGACGTAATCACCGATTACAACGTCGCCGCCGATACCATCCAGCTTGAGAAGGATGTGTTCGCGGGGTTGGGCGCCCTCGGCGTGTTACTGGCCGGAAAGTTTCACATCGGCGCCGCCGCGCACGATGCGAGCGACCGCATCATCTACGACAGCGCCAACGGTAAGCTTTATTTCGACGCCGACGGCACTGGCGCTGGCGCCAAAACCCAGTTCGCTACGCTCAGCGCCGGCCTCGCGCTCACCGCCGCTGATTTCGTGGTTATTTAAAAGCGGCTGCGCCTTAGCGCGTGACGTGTGCAGGCGAAGTTGAGGTCATTTCAGCGCTGGTCCACCGGCCGAACTGCGCCACTATTGCGCCAGCCGCGCCGCCACTTCATCCCCGATCGCGAGCGAAGATGTTAGCCCCGGGCTTTCGATCCCGAACAGGCAGATGAGGCCGGCTAGGCCGTGCGCGGTGGGGTCGTCGATGACAAAATCACGTTGGTGTTCGCCTGCGCCATGCAGCTTGGGGCGGATGCCAGCATAGTCCGGCGCCAGCGCGCCTTCGGGCAGGCTGGGCCAGAAGCGGCGGACGGTTTCGTAAAACGTGTCCGCGCGGGCAGCGTCAACGCGGTAATCCTCAACTTCGACGAATTCCAAGTCCGGGCCGAAATGGGCCAGGCCGCCTAGGTCGCGGCGATAGTGTGTGCCGAGCGCGCCGGGGATCGGTGGGGGATAAATCAGCCGCGCAAATGGGGCTTTCGCGCCCGACAATGTGAAATAGCTGCCCTTGCCGTAATGCAGTCTCGGAATGCGTGCGGGGGGAAAGCCTTCGATCAATGCAGCGCATGCTTGCGCGCCAAGTCCAGCGGCGATCACCAGCGCGCGCGTGGTGAGGCGCGTTTCTTCCGCGCCGCCAACGTGGATTGCGTAGCCCTCGGGGTCGGGCGCGGCGCCGAGGAAAGGCGCGCCGAGCGCCATGGCGCCGCCGTGCGCTTCGATTTCGCCTTGCAGCGCCAGCATATAGCCGTGCGTATCGAGCACGCCGCTCTCGGCGGACGACAAGGCCGCGACCGCGCGCAATTGAGGTTCAAGCGCGCGCGCTTCAGCGCCGCTCAACAAAGCGAGCCCTTCGACGCCGTTCACCTCGCCTTGCTTGGCCAACGCTTCGACGGCGGCAATCTCACTCTCATCGGTCGCGACAATCAGTTTGCCGCAGCGCTCGTAGGCAACCGCGTGCGCCTCGAGAAACCGGTAGAGCGCGCGCCGGCCCTCAACGCAAAGGCGGGCCTTGAGCGAGCCGGTGGGGTAATGCAGGCCGGCGTGGATCACTTCGGAATTGCGCGAGGAAATGCCCGCGCCGATGCGTCCTTCGCGTTCGAGCACGAGAACGTTTCGGCCCGCGCCCGCGAGCGCATAGGCGCAGGCCAGGCCAACCGCGCCAGCGCCGACAATAGTCGCATCGAAATCAGCCATGGCCGCTGGGCGCCCCGAGGTTAATCCAAAAGCAAGGGTGTCGGTCTAAACTTTTAGTCTAGCTGTGGTTTAGATTTGATCCACTTTAACGACCCTTCGACCCTTTCTGCCGCGCGTGCGCACGTGGCGACGCTGCGCTGGCGGCTGGGCGTGGGGGCGCTTTTCGCCGTAGGCGCCTCATTCGTGCTGGGCTCGTTTGCGATTGGCTTCTCCTGGTTCTTGGCGCTCTGCCTGCTCACCAGCTTCGACGCCGTGCTCGGCAAATCGTACCTGAATACCCGCAACGCCAAGACCCGGGCCAGCGCGGGCGTGATGTTCGTGTGGGGGTGCGCTTTCAGCGTCGCCATTTTCGCCGCGATGACCTTATGCGTGGCCGGCGTCGGCGGCGGGCCCGGCCGCGCCCTGGGCGCGTTGATGGCGGCGAGCTCGTTGGTCGGGGCGATGCTGTTCCTATTCGAGGCGCCCGCCTTCATGTTGATCAGCGCGGCGCCGGCGACGATTTGCTTGTTCGCTGTTCCTTTTATCCCATCGCAGCCCAACGCCGCCAATGCGCTGGACGGCGCGCTAGGCGCGGCCTTCGGCGTGGCCGGTTTTCTGGCCTATGTGGCGCGGGCCGCGCTCTACAACATCAAAATGCTGGCGGGGCTAAAGGTTGCCAACAAGGTCGCCATCGAGCGTCAGCTTGAAGCCGAAGGCAAGCGCGCCGAGGCCGAAGAAGCCAACCGCGCCAAGTCCAAATTCCTGGCGGTGATGACCCATGAATTGCGCACCCCGCTCAACGCCGTGATTGGCTATTCCGAGATGTTGCAGGAAGATTCGGCCAGCGAAGGAAAGCACCAAGCGGCGGCGGACGCGCTCAAAATTGAGCAATCAGCGCGCCATTTGCTTGGGCTCATCGATCAAATCCTCAACCTGTCGAGCATTGACGCCGGCCACGACACCATCACGCCGTGTGAAGTCGATCTGCGCCGATTGCTGGAGGAAGCGATCGCGGTAAACGAGGAAGGCGCGCGCTTGGCTGGTGACCGCATTTCGCTCCGCGTTGGCGCGGGCGCTGGACGTGCTTACACCGACGGCGCAAAGCTTGGCGTCTGTGTTGCGGCGATGCTGGCCAATGCGGTCAAATTCACCTCCGAGGGGCTGATCGCGGTGAGCGCGGAATGCGAACCGCGCACGGACGGCGAGTGGCTCACCATTGCGGTTTCCGACACCGGCTGCGGTGTCGCCGCTTCGGATCTGTTGCGTATCTTCTTGCCGTTCACCCAGATCGACGCCTCTTCGACCCGCGCCAAGGGCGGCATGGGGCTGGGTCTGGCCATCGCCCAACGTATGGCCCGCGCCATAGGCGGCGAGGTGGTTGCGATCAGCGAGCTCGGCAAGGGTTCGACGTTTACGCTGGCGGCGCCGCTGCGGCTGCCCGGCCAGCGGGTGTTGGCCGGGCAAGGCGCGCTCGACGCTGCCGCTTAGCTGGCTTTACGCGCGTCTGCCAGAGGTAGTTTCTATATTGGCGTCGTTCAGCATAGAAAACGCCAATGGAAAAAATCCCCGCATCGGCCATGCCCACCTTGCGGCAGTTGCAATTTCTTACAGCGCTCAGGGCCGAAGGCAGTTTCGTGGGCGCGGCCGAAGCGGTTGGGGTGACGCAGCCGACTTTGTCCGCCGGGATCAAGGAATTGGAGACGGCGCTCGGGGTTGTGCTGGTCGAACGCGGGCGCGCCGGCGCGGTGCTGACCAGCGCCGGCGAGGAGGCGGCGGAGCGCGCGGGACGGGCGCTGGGCGAAGTAGAGGAACTGGTCCGCGCCGTGATGGCGGCGGGCAAACCATATACCGGTGTGTTTCGCCTTGGCGCCATCCCAACCATCGCGCCGTTTCTATTGCCACGCGCGTTGCCGTTGCTGAAGCGGACGTTTCCGAGCATGCGCCTGCTGCTACGGGAGGACCTCACCGCGCGCCTCATTGAAGCCTTGAAGGCGCGCACGCTCGACGCAGCCTTGATTGCACTGCCCTATGCGGCAGTGGGGATCGCCACGGCGACAATTGCCGAGGACGAGTTTTTGTTCTTGTGCCCGCAGGGCCACCCGCTCGCTGCCCGCAATGACCTCTCCCCAGAGCATTTGAAAAATGAGGAGGTGTTGTTGCTGGAGGACGGCCACTGCCTTCGTGACCATGCTTTGTCGGTTTGTCGGGCCACGCCGGGCAAGCGTTCGGCCGAGGTAAGCGCGACCAGCTTGCACACATTGGTGCAAATGGTCGGCGGCGGCATGGGCGTGACGCTGTTGCCGAAGATCGCCGCCGAGGCAGGCGCGGCGGCAGGTGTTGATGTCACTATTCGCCCATTCGCCGAACCCGTGATCGGGCGCTCCATCGGCATGGCTTGGCGAGAGGGCGGGCCACGCGAGGGCGAGGCGCGTGGGTTGGCCGAAGTGTTGGGCTCGTTATTTTAAGAAGTGGGCCAATCTGGCTTGGACAATTGCTTGGCCAAATGCGGCAGGCGAATAACGAACCAGAGCGCCGCCCAGATGTTGCCAACCACCAGAACCGGCGCGGCCCATAAGGCCGCGACCAGCCAGGAGCGCTCGGTTAGGAACACTAAGGTGGCAAACAACAAAAAGCCGATATAGAGGTCGGCGAGGGTAGCGATGCCCCAAGGTAGCGTCGTGAGCACCGCCAATTGCTCCAAGAACGCACCATGCAGATCCTGCATGGCGAAGCTGGCCCATGCCACCAGTCCAAGCAGCGCCAGTCCGCCTATCCCGATCGCCGCCCGCAAGACGTTCATGTGAACAACTCCATCCCGCCCGCTTCTCCATGCGCCAGCGGGCAAAATCAAGACGCGTGTGTGCCTGGCTTGGTGTTTTATGCTTTTGCTCGGCGCGCGCAGAAGCTAAGCGATGCGGATGCAACGCTACCTGACCCTCTTTGTCCTTCTCGCCATGATCCTGGGCGTCGCCACCGGCTATGTACTGCACCAGCAGCAGCCATCCGAGAGTTGGCCCGAGATCGCCGCCAATTTTAAATTGGTCACCGATGTCTTTCTGCGGCTGATCAAGATGATTATCGCGCCGCTGGTGTTTTCCACTTTGGTGGTGGGCATCGCACACATGGGCGGCACTGGCTCGCTCGGCCGCGTGGGCGTGCGGACGATGTTATGGTTCATCACCGCCTCGCTGTTTTCGCTGCTGCTCGGCTTGGCGCTGGTGCATGTGCTGCAACCAGGCGTCGGCCTTTCGCTACCGATCCCCGAAGGCGGCGCGGCGCCCGAAGGCTCGGCGCTCAATCTGCGCGACTTCGTCACCCATCTTGTGCCAACTTCGATCTTCGATGCGATGGCGACAAACTCGCTGTTGCAGATTGTCGTGTTCTCGCTTTTCTTCGGGGTCGCGCTGGCTTCGCTCGGCGAGCAGGCAAGGCCCGTCACCGACCTCGCCGAGCGCGTCTCGCACGTCATGCTGCGCCTGACCGGTTACGTGATGAATTTCGCGCCGCTCGCTGTGTTTGCTGCGATTGCGGCGACGGTGACGGAAAACGGGCTAGACATTCTCGTCACTTATGGGCGTTTCATCGGCAGCTTCTATCTCGGCCTTGCGGCGCTCTGGGCGCTTCTTCTCCTCGCCGGCTTGCTGATCGTTGGCTTTCGAATCTTCGGGCTGTTGGGCATGGTGCGCGAACCGATCCTGCTGGCCTTCTCTACCGCGAGCTCGGAAGCGGCGTATCCGCGCACGTTTGAAGCCTTGCAACGCTTTGGGGTATCGCGCCGCATCGCTGGGTTTGTGCTGCCGCTCGGCTATTCGTTCAATCTCG
>JANNFH010000360.1:0-2320 GCA_031379565.1 Alphaproteobacteria bacterium | reverse complement strand
TCGACGAAACCTGGTCGGTGCGCACGAGCTCCGGGGGCTCCACGCTGGACGGCGTCGACATCAACACCCGCCTCGGCCACCGCTACTCGATCGTCGTGCTGCCGGCCACCGCGACCCAAAGCAGCCTGTACGTCATCAACGACCCGTACAACAAGCCGATCGGCAGCAGCAGCACGCGTTTGCGCCTGATGAACGCCTCGCCCACGGCAGCCAACATCGACCTCTACATGAACCTGAGGAGCACCGACATCAGCGCGCCCGGCATCACCCCGTTGATCGCCGACACGGCCTACCGCAGCGCGGGGCCGAAATCGGGCGACGATTCACGCGACATCCCGGGCGCGGGTTACCAGTTGCGCATCACCGCCGCAGGCTCGAAGACGGTGTTGTTCTCCGGGCCGATCGACTTCGGCGACGACGAAGACGTGCTGGTGATGACGGTCTCCGACGCCACCGCAGCCAGTGGCCTGCGGGTGCTGGTCAAGGTCGACGGGCGGGGCGGCGTGCGTGAGCTGCTGCCCGACCCGGTCTGAGCCGCCGGACCGAAGCGCCTATGCCAATTGCGCAGGGCAGGCGGCTCATCTCAGGCCGACGCTGCCCAGTTGCACAGGGGCTTCGCTCTGGCCTGAAGCCCGCGCCGCGTGCGTAAGCGTTTGCGTTCGGGTGCGGCGTTGTCCGACACCAGCTTCGGGCATGGCCGACGCGACGAGGCCTTCGTGCCTGACACGCCGCGCGACTCAAGAGTCCTAAAGTGAAGCGCTTCAATTGCTTCCACCAAAGGAACCCCCATGAAACCCATTCTGAAACTCCTGCTCGCCTGTGCGCCCATGGTCTTCATTGCAGCCTGCGGCGGCGGTAACGACCTCGAAGACCGTCTCGATGTGGCCGACCCGGTCGTTCGTTTCGTGCACGCCTCGCCGCTGGCACCGAACGTGACGCTCTACCGCGCCGACGTGGCCCAGCCGAACGCCACCGGTGCGTACCTGAGCGCTGGCAACTACGACTACACCAGCACCGCCGCCGCCGACTGGTCGATCAAGACCACCGGGAGCATGCCGGTCCAGGTCGGAAGCACGATCAACGTCGACCCGCAGCGTGGCAACAAGTACACCTTCGTCGCCCTCGCCACGGCCACGGGCAACAACCTGTTGGTGATTCGCGATCCGTACAACAAGCCGTTGAGCAGCGAGAGTACGAAACTGCGTGTGATCAATGCGTCGTACAACGCGGCCAACGTCGACGTCTACATGACCACCGGCACCAATGCCGACCTCACCAACGCGAACCCGCTGATCGGCGCCACCGCCTACGGCGCGGCCGGTCCGGCCACGGGGTCTGACTCGATCGACATTCCGGGCAACAACACCACCAACAACCCGTCGTACCAGTTGCGGGTGTTCACTGCCGGCACGAAGACCGCTCCGCTGTTCTCGGGCCGCGTGACCTTCGGCAACAACCAGGACGTGCTGTTGCTGACGGTGCCCGACTACGTCAACGGCGGCATCAAGGTGCTGAAGAAGGTCGAAGGCACCGGCGCGGCGACCGAAGTCGCACCGGGTTGATGGTGTGAGCCGGAGCGGGTGTGCATTGCGCGCACCCGCCTTCGCAACTCAGATGGACATGAGCCGGCGCACCCCTTCGGCTTCCATGTCCTTGCCACGGCCGCGCTGGATGATCTCGCCGCGCTCCATCACCAAGTACTGGTCGGCGAGCTGGGCAGCGAAGTCGTAATACTGCTCGACCAGCACGATGGCCATCTTCTGGCCACCGTTCATCCCCTTGTCGGCGAGCATGCGGATCACGCGGCCGATGTCCTTGATGATGCTGGGCTGAATGCCTTCGGTCGGCTCGTCGAGGATCAGCAGTTTGGGGCCTGCGGCCAGCGCCCGGGCGATCGCGAGTTGCTGTTGCTGCCCGCCCGACAAGTCACCGCCCCGGCGGTTGATCATCTGCTTCAGCACCGGGAACAGTTCAAACAGCTCGGCCGGAATCGGCGTGCTGCCGCTCTTGTAGGCCAGGCCCATCAGCAGGTTGTCCTGCACCGTCAGCCGGCCGAAGATCTCGCGGCCCTGCGGCACATAACCCACGCCCTTGCGCACACGCTCGTAGGGTGTGTCCTTCGTGATCGCCGCACCATCCAGCAGGATGCTGCCGGTCTTGACCGGGACCACGCCCATCAGGCTCTTCAGCAGCGTGGTCTTGCCCACCCCGTTGCGACCGAGGATCACCGTCACCTCGCCCAACTTGGCTTCGAAGGCGACGTTGCGCAGGATGTGGGAACCGCCGTAGTACTGGTTGACGCCTTCGACTTTGAGCATGG
>JANNFH010000460.1:0-4175 GCA_031379565.1 Alphaproteobacteria bacterium | reverse complement strand
GCCCCGTGCCGCCATTGAGTTTGTCGCCGCCAGGGCCGCCCCTGAGCGCATCGGCGCCGCCGCCGCCGGTGAGCACATTGGCGAAGCTGTTGCCGATTGCGTTGATGGCGAGTGAGCCGGTCAGTGTAAGGTTTTCGAGATTTGCGCCGAGCGTGCGGGTGACGGAAGATTGCACCAGATCGACGCCTCCGCTTGCGGAGCTTTCGGTGGTTAGGTCGCCAGTCCTCTCGACGATGTAGGTATCGTTGCCCGCGCCGCCGATCATTATGTCAGCGCCGGTTCCCCCGTCGAGTGTGTCGGCCCCACTGCCGCCATTGAGCCTGTCAACGCCGCCCAGACCGTTGAGCGTGTCGTTAAAATTACTGCCGAAGATGCGGTTGGCGATGGCGGTACCGGTGCGCGTTACCGATTCGCCGGGGCGCGAGCCGAAAATGACATAGGAGGAGCCTGCGGCCGTAACACCCCCGGCATCGGCGGTCATCGCACCGACGACAATGTCGTCGATTCCATCGCCGTTGACGTCGCCCGCACCGTTGACGGGACTCTCGTAGAGGTCCGCGCCATTGATGCGGAAGCCGTTGTTGCCGTCGAGACTAGATAAATCAATGGACGAGGAAAACCCGCCCGCCGCGCCAAAGACGACATAGCTTCCGCCGTATCCAGTGCCGATGATGACGTCGGCGAAGCCATCGCCGTTCACATCACCGGCGGCGCCGACATTTTTTCCCGCACGTTCGTAGGCGTTCACACCTTGGATGACGAAGCCGTCGGTTCCATCAAGCGCGGCCAAGTCTAGGGAGGCCGACCAACCGCTCTCGGCGCCGAACACGACATAAGCTTCGCCGGCATTCGTGTCGCCGCCGGGGTCAGCATATTCAGCGCCGATAATTAAATCGGCAAATCCATCGCCATTCACATCGCCAGCGCCTGCGACCCGGCGCCCACTCGCAATTCCCGCGTCGCCATCGAGCCGGAAGCCGTTCGTTCCATCCAGAGAACTCAGATCAAATGTAGCGGCCCAACCGCTCGCCGCCCCAAACACGACATAGGTCTCGCCAGAGGCGTCGCCATTTGCGTCGCCGAGCGAAGCGCCAATGATGAAGTCATCAAAGCTATCGCCATTGATATCGCCGGCGCCCGACACGCTTAGCCCGCTAAAATCAATTGCGTTGAGCCCCGCAAGGCGGAAGCCGTCGTTCCCGTCGAGTGCGGACAGATCGAGCGACGCGGACCACCCAGTGTCCGACCCGAAGACGACATAGGACTCGCCAGCATTAGAATTGGCCGCGTGAGCGCCCACAATTAGATCAGCGAAACCGTCGCCGTTTACGTCGCCGGCGCCGTCGACGCTGACGCCACACTTGTCCGCGGAATCTATACCATTGAGGCGAAAACCGTTGGTGCCATCGAGCGTTGAAAGGTCCATAATTGTCGGCCAGCCGCTCGCGGCGCCAAACACAATGTAAGCCGCGCCGACGCTCGTGTAATTTACGTGGGTGTCTGGCGCTCCGAGGATGATGTCGTCGAATCCATCGCCGTTAATGTCACCGGCGGACGCCACGCTGCGACCCAAATCATAGCTCGGCGAGAGGCCGTTGAGGTGGAAGCCGTTGGCGCCATCCAGCGTCGAAAGATCGAGCGACGCTGACCAACCGCCCGCGGCGCCAAATACGACATGGGCGCCGCCGGCTTGAGCGCCGATAATCAGATCGGCGAAGCCATCGCCGTTTACATCGCCCGCGCTGGCGACGCTCCGACCGCTGAAATCGTTCACATTGATCCCATCAATGCGGAAGCCGTTGGTCCCATTCAGCGTCGCAAGATCGATGACGGGCGCATATTGTGGCACGTAGCGTCCCCCAGCCGAGTCCCCGTTCGGCTGCCCTTATCTTCACGCCTTGGAGATGGCGTTGCAAGTGCTATAAAGAAATCAAACCGCCCACGATCTTAGGGGTGGTGGGCTTTGTCCATCGGCCTGGCTCGAGCTAAGACACTCCCATGACCAACATCGATGACGACTCGAACGGATCAGGCGCGCCTTCGGGCAACGACAAGGATCTCGTGCTTTCTTCTTCGCGCCAGTTTCCGCAATGGCTGGCCGAGCAGGGCGTGAGCTTGGCGTTCACGACCTACCAGGCGGGCAAGCTGTTTTTGATTGGGCTGCAGGACGACGGCAAATTGTCGGTGTTCGAGCGCAGCTTGGAGCGCTGCATGGGGCTCGCGGCCAGTGCGACGGGTTTTTACATCGCCACGCTCTATCAAGTGTGGCGGTTCGAGAACACGTTGGCCAAAGGCGAGGATTATCGCGGCCACGATCGCTTGTTTGCGCCGCGCGTGGGCTGGGTCACCGGCGATCTCGATATTCACGACATCGCGCTCGATAAAGCCGGGCGCCCGGTGTTCGCCAACACGCTGTTCTCGTGCTTGGCGCGCTTGAGCGAGGAGGCGAGCTTTACGCCGCATTGGCGCCCGCCGTTCATTTCCAAACTCGCGGCTGAGGATCGGTGCCACCTCAACGGTTTGGCGATGAAGGACGGCGCGCCGGCCTACGTGACGGCGGTGGGGCGCTCCGATGTCGCCGATGGCTGGCGCGAACACCGCAAAGGCGGGGGCCTGCTGATTGACGTGGCGAGCGGCAAGAGCGTGGTGACGGGGCTATCGATGCCGCATTCGCCGCGGGTGTATCGCGGCGAGGTGTATCTCACCAATGCCGGCACCGGCGAATTTGGCCGCGCTGACCTCAAGCGCGGCAAGTTCGAGCCGATTGCGTTTTGCCCGGGCTATCTGCGCGGGCTCGCGTTCATTGATCGCTTCGCCATCGTCACGCTTTCTTTGCCGCGCGAGAGCGGAACGTTTCAGGGGCTGGCGCTGGACGAACAATTGGCAAAGCGCGGGGCCGAGCCGCGCTGCGGCTTGATGGTGATCGATCTGAAGACTGGCGATGCGCCGCACTGGCTGCGTCTCGATGGCGTGGTGAAGGAACTCTACGATGTCGCCGTGCTGCCCGGCGTGAAGCGCCCCGCGGCGATCGGGTTCAAGAACGACGAAATCCGCCGGGTGTTGAAGGTGGGCGACTAGCGCCGCCCGCACGGATTCAGATTCTAGCGCGCCGCCCGCATCAAGCGCCACCCTCAAACTTTGGCGCATTTTGCGTTGCGCTTGGCGGGCGGGCGCGCCCGCTAGAAACGTTGACCGAAGCGAATGCCGATGGTGCGCGGCTGCACCGGCACGACGTAAACGCCTGGCCCGCCTGGCGCCTCGGCTGTGTTGTCGGTGGCGCAGTGTAACGCGGCGCATTCGGCGTAGTGAAAGATTTCGCCGCGTTCGTCGGTCAGATTGTCGATGTAAAATCTGAGCGACCACGCGGGCATCTCAACACCTGTGGAAAAATCAACGGTGGTGTAGGCATCGTTGTTGCCCAGCAAAGCCCGCTCGCCCGAGGTGACGCGCAAATCGTTGAAGACGTCGCCGTTATAGATCAGCGAACCTTGCGCGAAGGCATCCAAGCCGCCGATCGTGAAGGTGTAGCGGCCGGTCAGGTTCGCCTTCAATTCGGCCGAGCCCGGCAGTCTGGTTCCGGATGGCGCGGCCAATAGATTGACGCAATCGGGTAGCTCCGTGATTTCGTCCACGTTGCACACATCGACCGTGGTCTCGCCGTGGAGCGCTGTCGCCGCGGCGTTCAGCTCGAAATTGTCGGTCACCAGCCAGCTCACGTCGCCTTCGATGCCGTCGATCTCGGCGCCGCCGATATTGCGCACTTCGGTAAGCCCGTTTGCGCCGAGAACGGAGAATTGCGCATCTTCCCACACTTCGTGGAACACCGCGCCGTTGAAGCGCATGCGGCCATCCATGAGCGTGGTCTTCCAGCCAAACTCATAATTGGTTAGGAAGTCCGAATCGTAAGGGGGCAGCGCGCCGCGCCGATTGACCCCGCCGGGCCGGAAGCCCGTAGAATAAGTGCCATACACCATGACGTCATCGTTGACGTGATAGCTCAAATTGAGCCTGTGGGTGTAGCCGTCTTCCTCGACTGTCTTGTTGAGGTTGGTGCAGAGGGCATCCCGGAACGGCACGTTGCTAGTGCAAATGTAATCGGTGTTGCTTGAAAAATTATCGCTAAAGCCGAAGAAACCAAGCAGCGAGTTGCGCGCACGGAAGGCGCGCAAGCCGCC
>JANNFH010000451.1:0-2505 GCA_031379565.1 Alphaproteobacteria bacterium | reverse complement strand
CTCAAGATGCTCGTCGAGCGGAGGATTGTGTTCGAGCCAGACGCGGACAAAGAGGAGGAGCGCCTCCTTGACCATGATGTTGTCGCGGATCGCCTTATCGAGCCGCGCTTCCATGCGCGCCACCTGGCGCAGCGCCGGATCGATCTGATCTCCGTCCTTGCGCGCGTAGCGTGCCTGCACCGCCTCCACTATGACGCTGGAGACGGACCTGCCTTGGCGTGTGGCGATGTCGCCAATCCGGTCTTCTAGGTCGCCTGGCATGTAGATGGTGATCTTGCGCGCCATGGCCCTCAGATCCCGGTTGCTTGTTGGCGCGGCGCATCCGGCGGCGGCTGATGAAGGCCAGCCGACGCGCGCTCGGAAGTGCTCAAATGGCCAAAGAGGTCGGCTTGACCTGCCGGCGGCGGCTGCACGCGCGTCGCGCCCTTCTTGTCGGTGACAAGCCGGCCAAGCGGCGCCACGTGGACCCAATCGTGCGCCGTCGTGAGCGGGAACTTCGTTCCGGCGCTTGGCCGCAGCCGACTTTGGAAGATCGCTTCGCGATCGAAGCGCAACTTGCGCGACCGGATCGGCTTTGACCCGGAGATGAAGGTCAATTGCTCGTCGCGCGGAAGCGCGCGGACGTCGCCCGGTAACATCAAGGGCCGCCGCTCTTCGCGCATCGTTGTCGAGCCCCGCGCAAAGAGCAGCGCGCGCGGCCGATCCACCGACTCTTGGGGTCGCATCTCCCAGACTTCGCCCGCCATCGCGGCAAGAGCCCTAGCGGTGTCCATGTCCGCGGCGGCAAACGCCGTCACGATATGGCAATTGTCGAGAATGACGTTGTCGCGGCCATAGGCGCGCGTGATGTGATTGAGGCTCTGGCAGACCAAATAGGATTTGAGCCCATAGCCAGCCATCGCGCCCATAGCCGTCTCGAAGAACGGCATCCGGCCGAGCTGGGGAAATTCATCGAGGACGAGCAGCAGAGAATGCTTTTTCTCGCGTCCTTGCGCGTCCTGGGTCTGCTTTTCCATGAGCGCGCGCGCGATCTGGTTCAGGATAAGCCGCATCAACGGCATGAGGCGTTGCGCGTCTGACGGCGGCGGCTGCAGAAAGAGCGTCACCGGCTTTGCTCCGCACATCAGATCGCCGACACGGAAATCCGAGGTCGCCGTCTTCGCCGCCACGATCGGATCGGCAAACAGACCGAAGAAACTCTCCGCCGTCGCCTTGACGCCCGATTGCAAGCGCTCCTCGCCCGCGAGGAAACTCTCGGCGGCGTGCAGGACTTCAGGATGCACCTCCGGTATGTTGGTCGTTGGATTGCGCCGATGCAGCGTCGTGCGCATTTCATTGGCCGTGTTCTGGAGATCGCGTAGCTTCTCGCGCACGGTCGCAAGGTTCTTTCGCGACGGCGGCTCGGCATAGAGGACGTGCAAGATCAGTCCGACGATCACCTGCTTGGCGGAGCGGTCCCAGAAATCCTGATGGCGTCCATCGCCGGCGGGATCGACAATGATCTCGACGATATTTTGGACGTCGCGCACTTCGTCGGCGCCAAGGCGCACCTCGAACAGCGGGTTGAATGCAATGGAGTCCATGCGCGTAGGCGCGAAGCGCAGCACCGGGCCGATTGTTTCGCGAAATCCAGCTGTCCCCGGAAAGCCGACGCGCGGATCGCCGTCAGCGAGTTCGCCCTTCACGTCGAGCACCAGCGCCGATCGCGGCCAGGTCAGCAGTGTCGGCACAACATGCCCGCGCCCCTTGCCCGATCGAGAAGCGCCGACGAGCAATTGATGCTCTGGCCCATCGAAGCAGAGAATCTCCCCGGCAAACTTGCCGAGCACAGTCCCCTGGGCTGCGAACAATCCAGCGGCTTCGCAATCGTCGAAGCCGCCCCATGCCTTGGCGCCGAAAGGTTTGAGGACGTGTGACTTTACCAGCGCGCTCGCCGCGACCAGCACCGCGACAGCGACACTTCCAAAAGTGATGAGGCGCGAGATTGCGAATGGCCTGGTAAATCGCTCGGCCCAACGCGCATCCCAGGCAATGACCGACCACGGCGCATAAATGCGTGTCTCACCAATCGTGAAAAGCGGAGCGCCAAGTGCGGGTTGATCGGCGAATACGTGCGCGATGAATTGCGTCGCGGCCGTGAAGCCTACGATCATCAAGATCAGCGCGCTCGCAATACGCCAGCTCATCGCCCCTCCCATCCCGCGCACTTGCGCAGAGGAATGAGGGGCGATCTCACGCGTACCTTCAGCTTCCCGCGAGACCTTTCAACTGCCCGATAACCAAGGAATCCGGAGCGTCCGCCGGGGCAGGAAAAGTAACCATATTCATTGGTGACAAGTCACCAATGCCGCCGAGGAGAAAATTGGAGCCAGTTTGAGATCACTTGATCCAACGTGTGACTCATCACGTATTACAACCCTAAGGACGTGGTCTGTACGGACGCTCTGATTCGCACAGGCCCCATGGGTGGGCATGGATACGCTGGGCGTTATTGCCGAGTTCTAT
>JANNFH010000441.1:0-1949 GCA_031379565.1 Alphaproteobacteria bacterium | reverse complement strand
CCAGGCGTCAGCCAAAGCGACCCCGCAACGTCACGCTGAATCAACCCGCAGGAGACGGGCGTGAAGGTTGCGGTCGCGTTCGCGATGCAATCCTTGAGGACCGAATCCTGCGCTGCCGGCTGAATCGCGTCCGCCACCTTGATGTCGAAATAATCGACAGTCAGTGAGAAGCGCGGCAGGAAGCGAGGCTGAAACACAACACCCAGTGTCTTGGTCGTCGCCGTTTCCGGCTGCAAATTGGGGTTGCCGCCGATCAGGCCGTTATACTGGCCTGCCGGGTTTGATGCCGTCCTCTGTCCAATGGCCAGGCCCTGCGCACGACAGCCAAAGCTTGTGGCAGTGGTCACGAGGTCCGCGCATGGATCCGCCGAACCTGCCAAGCCAACAGTCGGCGTTGCAAAGAGTTCCTGGATGTTGGGCGCACGAACCGCACGATTGTAGGATGCACGCATACGAATGTCGCGGATCGGTGCAAACTCCAGCTCGAGCTTATACGTGTCGGTCTTGAAGCTATTGCTCGATGTCGTCTTGTAGGATGATCGGCGATAACCGCCGTTGAACGACAGATCGTACACAAAGCCTTCCTGCACGATCGGGACTTTGGTTTCGCCGAAGAATTCGAAAACCCTGAAGCCACCGTTGAGGGGAAGCGTTGCGCCGCCCTGACCGGTCAAGTCACCCGTCTGAAACGCGTTGTCGGTATTGAGTTCAAGCGACTCCTTGCGCCATTCGGCACCGATATTCACGCTCACACCGTCTTCGGCCCAAGGCATTTTCAGCCCATATTCACCAAGCGAACCAGTGAACGAAACGTTGGCCACCTGCTCGGAAGTCTGGCCTTTCTGGAAGCCCGTTGCGGACAGATAGTTGACTGCCGCCTGAGAGGCCGCGCCCTTGCCGCCGAACACATTATATGGAACGCAGGTCAGGTCGGTGCCGTCCCTGAACGAACGGCAGATCGGAGCTCCACCCGGACCGGCAACGACGTCAAGTGCCTTGTTGAGGCGGGCGACCGAGAATTCGTTCGAATATACCTGCGAGTAGTTCGAGCGGCCATATTGGTAATAGGCATCGTATGACCAAGCCTTTCCGATGTCCCCCTTCGTGCCGAGGACAGTGCGGAAATTGGTGTGCTGCAGGTCCGAACGACGTGGGCCGCCTTCTACGTTACGGCGGAGCAACTGGAAGAATGCCTTGTTATAGGTTCCACCTGTCACTGGATCAATAAAGTTGAGAGGGGCAGCACCTGGATTTGGATTGAATGGCGCTCCAATTGCAAGCGGGAAACCGCCGAGGGAGCCGTTGATCAGATTTTCATTGTCAAAAATCACCGCACGCTGCGTAGGCGAAATGAGCGGATTATCGCTGTTGATGGTCAGCGTATTACCGAAATCTCCCGATGGTGCGATCTGGGCGACCGTGCGGTCGTCCATGAACATGAACTCCATATAGGGCTTGAAATTGTCATTGATTTCATAATTCGCAAACACGCCAGCGGTGTAGCGCTCATCCGGACGCTGGAAATAGTTGGTCGGAGCAAAGTTGAAGCGCGTGGCGGTTTGGTCAAACCCGCCATTGGGCGAGAAACTGTAAATCGTGGATGTGCCGTTGTCGAAGACCACGACGTTACCAGTGTCCGTTGTTGCTGAGCCACCACATATTGGCACGCCTGCACGGCTGTTTTGCAGCACGCAGGCGCTATAATCGCGATTGGCCTGAACGATCGCCTTGGCCTTGCGATAGCCGAAATAGGCAGCAGCATGGCCGCGATCATCGGCGAAAGCCGAGCCAATTGAAACCGTCGTATCGAAGGTACCGCCATCGGCTACGCTGCCGGTGGGGAAACCATAGCCGTCAAGCCCAGCCGCTTGGCGCGCCAAAAGCAGAGGTGGCAAAAACGAGTCCCGATTGTTGTGCTGATTGAGGCTGTATTGGGCATCAATCTTGAC
>JANNFH010000439.1:0-4681 GCA_031379565.1 Alphaproteobacteria bacterium | reverse complement strand
GGCCGCGCCGCGGCGCAGGCGCCACGCCTGCTGCATCTGCGCTGGGGCGAAGCGGACGCGCCGCGCGTGGCCATAATCGGCAAGGGCGTAACCTTCGACACTGGCGGGCTCGACCTGAAGCCCTCAAGCGGCATGCGGCTGATGAAGAAGGACATGGGCGGCGCGGCGCACGCCCTGGCGCTGGCGCAAGTGGTGATGCAGGCGCAGCTGAAGCTGCGGCTGGATGTGTTCTTGCCGGTGGTGGAGAATTCTGTCGCAGGCGACGCGTTCCGGCCGGGCGATGTGATCATGAGCCGCAAGAGCTTGTCCGTGGAGATCGACAACACCGACGCCGAGGGCCGGCTCATCCTTGCCGATGCACTGACGCGCGCGCGCGAAGACGATCCCCAGCTCATCATCGATTTCGCCACGCTCACCGGCGCCGCGCGCACCGCGCTTGGGCCGGATATTCCGCCCTTCTTCACCGACGATGAGACCCTCGCCGCTGACCTCGCCCGGGCGGCGGTTGAGGCTTGCGATCCAGTGTGGCGGCTGCCGCTTTGGGATGCTTATGAGGGCGACATGGATTCCTCGATCGCCGATCTGAAAAACACCGGCGACGGCGCCTTTGCCGGCTCGATCTTCGGGGCGTTGTTCTTGCGCCGCTTCGTCGGCGGCGCTCCGTGGGTGCATTTCGATGTTTTCGCCTGGTCCCCGAAGGAGCGCCCCGCGCGCCCCCAAGGTGGCGAACTCCAAGCTGTTAGGGCGATGTGGCGCGTGCTGAAGGCGCGGTACTCATAGGCGCTCGTTTCGGGTTGCCCACAAGATATTGTGGTTCCGGGCTTGCACTGACCACCAAATCAACGAATCTTCTCGTTATCGATTCAACGGGAGGCAAAAATTATGGACCTGGGTCGCGATCACGTCGAAGCACTGGATTTGTGGCGCCGCGTGACGGTGCAGACCGTCCGCTCGGAAGCCCCAGACCTCACCGCCCGGCAGATGGCCGTGCTGATGACGGTGCGCCTCCAGCCGGCCCCGCACACCGTCCGCGGGCTGGCGGCTACGCTGAATGTCGGCAAACCGGCGATCACGCGGGCGCTCGATACCCTCTCCCGGCTCGGCTTTGTGCAGCGCCGCCGCGACCCGAAGGACGGGCGCAACGTGTTCGTCGAGCGCATGCCAAAGGGCGATGAATTCCTCGACACGCTGGGCGCGGCCATTCTGCAGGACGAGGCTGCGACCACGCCGCGCCCGGTGCTAGAACTGGCTTCATGAATGACCCACGCCTGACGCCGGCACGTGGCGATCTGGCGGCGGCGCACTTAAGAGGCCAAGTCGAAGCAGACCGCTTCGTCGATGGCGTTGCACACCAGGTGCAGTACGGCGTCTCCGCTTTGCGCGAGACGCCGTCTCACATGGAGCGGCTGGAGACCCAGCTGCTGCACGGTGAAATTTTCACGGTCTACGATTTGCGCGACGGCTGGGCTTGGGGCCAGTGCGCGCTTGATGGCTATGTCGGATATGCGCACGCCGAGGATTTGACGGCGGAAATCGTTGCGCCAACCCATCGTGTGACTGCGCTTCGGGCCATTCAGTTCCCCTTCCCCGATCTGAAATCGCAGCCGCACGCCTATCTCAGCTGCAACGCCAAGATCGCAATTGTTGAAAGCAACGCGGCGTTCTCGCGAAGCGCGCGCGGCGGCTGGGTTCCGAGCGCTCACCTCGCACTGCTCGAAGCGCGCGTGAGCGATTGGGTCGCAAGCGCGGAACGCCTGGTTGGCGCTCCGTATCTGTGGGGCGGCAAGGATTCGTTAGGCGTCGATTGTTCAGGCCTTATTCAATCCGCGCTCGAAACCGCTGGAATCCATGCGCCGCGCGACGCAGACATGCAGGAAGCGGCGCTCGGGCGCGAAGTCGAATTCGATCCAAGGGCGTTGGCGCGCGGCGATCTACTGTTCTGGGAGGGACACGTCGGCATCATGCGCGATGCAACGCACTTGCTGCACGCCAACGGCTTTCACATGCAGACCGCGATCGAGCCGTTGCGTGATACGATCGCCCGCATCGGCACTCCACGTTGCCTGAAGCGCCTGTGACGCCGATCAGGTTGGCGCCGGCTCGCCCGGCGCGGCCGCTTCCGCCGGCGCAGCCTCCGGCAGCGGCGCGGGCAGCGGCACATTGTTGGGCGATATTGAGCGGAGGTAGGCGATGACGGCGATACGGTCCTCGTCGCGGCGGATGCCGGCAAACGCCATCTTGGTGCCGCGCACGGCGCTGGCGGGCGAGGTGAGGAATTCGTTCAAGCGCAGATAATCCCACGCGCCCGCGTGTCCCTGCATGGCTTCGGAATAAGCAAAACCTGGATGGCTCGCCGCTTGACGCCCGAACAAATCGTGCAAATTGGGACCGATGCGGTTTGGCCCGCCCGAATCAAACGTGTGGCAGGAGGCGCATTGGGCGCTGGCGCGCTCGCCGCGCGTGACCAGATCGGCCAATGCCGCCGGATCGGCGAACAGACGCCCGAAATCCGGCGGACCCACCGGCGCGGCCGGCCCCCCGCCGGTCGGTTCAGCCACCGCCGGAATCAGGCCGGGATGCTCGGGATAATTCGGCTGCACCACCGCGTTGGCGGCAATGCCCACGCCCATGATTCCCAGAACCGAAGCCAACACCGCCCCGGCGATCGAATTGAACCGAAGATCGCTCATCTGCCCTGCTCAAGGTTTGGCGCCGACCGCGACGCCGCGTGAAGAATGGGCGGTTTATGACGCGCGTCGCCGCCCCCGCCAAGCCGTCCCGTGTGCCCCGATATACGCGCGCGCCCTTGCGCGTCGAACCGCCGCACTCGAAGTTTGGACCGCTTTCGGCCCCACTTTCGATTTTTCGAAAGTGAAAAATCAGGCGGAAAACCGGGTCCCACTTTTCCTGAAAGCGGTTTACGCGAGAGGCATGAACCCGATTGTTGTCATCCCGGCCCGCATGGCCTCGGTCCGCCTGCCGGGCAAGCCCCTGGCCGACATTGGCGGGCGGCCCATGATCGCCTGGGTGATCGCGCTGGCGCGGGAGGCGGCTGTGGGGCCGGTTTTGGTGGCGGCCGCGGAAGCTGAAATCGCTGAGGCCGCGCGCGCCGCCGGCGCTGAAGCCGTGCTTACCGATCCGGCTCTGCCCTCGGGCTCGGACCGCATGCACGCCGCGCTGGAGGCGTTTGATCCGCAGCGCAGCTACGATGTCGCCATCAATCTGCAAGGTGATATGCCGACCATGCGCGCCGGCGATGTCGCCCGCGCGTTGGCGGCGCTGACGCCAGGCGCCGACATCGCCACTTTGGTGTCGCCCTCAACCAGCAGGGCCGACCGCGACAACCCCAACGTCGTGAAAGCAATCGTGGCCCAGGATGGCCGCTGCCTGGCGTTCACGCGCGCGCCAGCGCCATGGGGCGATGGGCCCATCCTGCGACATGTCGGGATTTACGTCTTTCGCCGCGATGCGCTGGCGCACTTCGTTGCAGCGCCCCCCTCGCCGCTCGAACAACGCGAGAAGCTCGAACAGATGCGCGCCTTGGAAATGGGCATGATCATCCGCGCCGAGTTGGTTGAGGACTTTCCAAAGGGCGTCGATAGCGCGGCTGACCTGGACGCGGCGCGGGCAGCGTTGGCGCCGCGCACTTAGAGCAACGCGCTATGGTCCACGGCCCGCTTGCGCGAGACGCTCCTGATCCAGCCCACAAGAAGCACGACGGTGACTGCCGCGAGCGCCACAAACGGCAGCGCCGCCCGAACCTGCGCGCCCATCACCATGCCGAGGCTGGCGAAGGCGGCGAAAGCAATGCCCAGATAGAGCGCGCCCGACAGCACGATCAAAACCAGGAAACGCCAGAACGGGACATGAAAAAGCCCGCAGGCGATATAAAGCGGAATTCGGGTGCCCGGCACGAAACGCGCCACCATTAGCGCGATGCCGGTGCGGTTGAGCACTTTCTCCCGCGCGCCGGCGACGCGCGGATCGGCAATGTACTTGGCCGCCCAAGGGTGGGCCTGCGCGGCGCGCCCAAGCCAGTATTTCCAAGTATCGCTTGCAATTAGACCCAAGAGCGCCGCGCCGAAGACTTGGGTCGGATCGGCATGGCCAGACATCGCTGCGGTTGCTGCACCGACCACGGCTGCGTCCTCCTGGATGAATGGCCCGGCAAAGACCAGCCCGAGCGTCGCCCAGTCATTGCGCGCAAAAAATTCAATGAAGGCATTCATGTCCGTTAGCGATCTTAGTGGCCCATCGCCTCAGGCGCCAGCGCCGTAACCGGCTCGACGCGGTGGGCGTATGTGCTCTAAGTCGCCTTGATGGCCGATGAAGCCCAGCTCCGGGCCTGGTTGCTCCAGGGTCTCGATGGCGAGGAAGCCGCGCACCGCGCGTTCCTTGGCGCGGCGGCGGGTTTGCTGCGCGGCTATTTCCGTAACCGACTCCGCAGCGCGCCTGAGGATGCGGAGGATCTGGTGCAAGAAACCTTGGTCGCCCTGCACACCCGCCGAGACACTTACGATTCCGCGTTCCCGCTGACGGCGTGGATGTACGCCATCGCGCGTTATCGGCTGATCGATCATTTGCGGCGGGTCAAGCGGCGTGGACCGCATGCCTCGATCGACGATGTCGATCCCGGCGCCGACGACCCGCAGATTGACGCCAGCGATGCGCGCCGTGACGT
>JANNFH010000398.1:0-3712 GCA_031379565.1 Alphaproteobacteria bacterium | reverse complement strand
ACTTGGCCCGGCGTCAGCGCGTCACGGCGCAATTGCAGCACGATCGATGCCGAGGGCTGCTCGGTATCGCGCTGGAACAGCTGACGTTCTGGCAGCACCAAATGCACGCGCGCGCTGGCGATGCCGTCGAGCGAAGCGATGGTGCGCGCCAACTCGCCCTCGAGCGCGCGCAGGCGATTGATATTCTGTTGGAACTGGGTTTGGCCGAGCGCGTCCGGCTGGTCAAAAATTTCGTAGCCGATCGAGCCCCGCGAGGGCAGGCCGTCGGCTGACAGCATCATCCGGGCTTCCAGCACCCGCGAGCGGGTCACGAAAATTGACGAGCCGTCGCCGCGCAGTTCGTAAGGAATATCGGCTGCGTCCAGCCGCTGGGTGATTTCACCGGCTTCGCGCACATCGACGCCCGAGAAGAGCAGAGCCTTCTCTTCGCCCCCAATACGGAACATCATTGTGAAGAGCAGCGCCGCGACCACAGCCGTCACGCCAAGCGCGGCGAACAGGCGCGTCGGGCCGGCCTTTAGCACCAGATCGGCGAACCCGCTCAACCCCAGTCTCCGCGCGCACGCGGCGAGCGCCAGCACGAGGGTGCTGGGCAAATCCCGCCGGGTGGTCGGCAGAAATTGCCCGGTACACGGTGAAGGCTTGGTTAAACCGCCTCGAATTATCCGGCCGGCCACAAAAGCAAAAGCCCTCGCGCGGGGCGAGGGCTGCTGGCTTCAGCGGGCGTGATCCGTTGGCGGATCAGGCCTCGACGAGGCGGTAGTGCTGCAGGCGGGTCGTGCATAGGCCGGGGAGGCCGTGCTTTTCGATTGCCTTGCGCCAGGATTCGAATTCTTCCTGGGTCAGGCCGTAGCGCTCGCAAGCGTCTTCCATCGTGAGAAGGCCGCCGCGAACCGCGACCACCACTTCCGCCTTGCGGCGGATCACCCAGCGCGTCGTGCCAGGCGCCGGCAAATCATCCAGTGTGAGGGGATTCCCATCGGGACCCATCACTACCCCATCATATCGGCGTTGCTTCTGCATGGCGCCTTTCTCCTCGTTCTTAGCGCCCGTTGTACACGAGACGGCTAAAGAAACGACTAAGACCAGGGCTTAATCCTGGCTAGGCGCATGTACCGAATTAGAACACAGAGGTCCTTACTTGTTTCTTGCCGTCATCTGTTTTTCTAGCGCTTAATCATCAAAAGCTCCTCGAGCATTTGATCGGCGGTGGTAATGATGCGAGAGGCCGCTGAATAGGCGCGCTGCGTGGTGATGAGGTTCGTGAATTCCGTGGCGAGATCGACGTTGGAAGCTTCCAGCGCACCCGAAACAATCCGTCCTGCGCCGCCGGCGTTGGAGGCGTTGATGTTGTAGAGACCGCTCTCCAGCGTGGTGCGGAAGGCGCCGCCTTGGTCGGCTTTCAATCCGTTTGCGTTAAGAAACGTTGCCAGCGGAACCTGATAGAGCGCTCGCGCGCGGCCGTTCGAGAATTGCGCTGTCAGCATTCCGTCGCCTTCGAGGGTAAGGCCAACCAGATCGCCCGGGGGCACGCCGTCGGCGGTGACGCTGGTAACGCCAAAACTATTGGCGAACTGGGTCATGCCGGTGGTGAGGTCGAGCGAGACGTCCTGATCGGCGGCGCCGGTGGCGGCGTCCCAGTCGATCGTGAATACGCTGTTGATGCTGCCGGTGATCGTGTCCACCGTTCCATCGGTCTTGAAACTGATCTCGCCGTCGGCCAGTAGCCCCCCAGTGGCGGCGCCGCCATCGACACTCGTATTCGGACGGGCGTAGGCCTCGACCTTCCAGGTGTTCGGTCCGGTCTTGAGGAACCCGAACGCAATCGTCCGTGCGGCGCCAAGGCTGTCGAACACTTCCAGCGAGCTTTCGAAATGTGGCGTGATCGTGCCCGTCGCCATGTCGCCCGCGTCATAGACCTCCGGTGTCGGATCGTATTCGGTTTGCGCCGAGTTCAGATTGGCGTTCAGGCCAACATTCTCAGTCGGTTCGGCCAAGCCGCCGACGCCGGCGATATTCACCGGTTCGATTGCCGAGAGGGAGGTGGGGCTTGAGGTGACGCTGCCGTCATTGCCGACCGGCCAGCCCTGCAGGAACATGCCCTGCGCGTTGACCATGAAGCCGTCGGCATCGACGGTGAAGGAGCCGGCGCGGCTGAACAGCACGCTGCCCCCGTTCGCCAACGGCTGGTTGTTGGTCGAGACGATGAAGAAACCATCCCCGGAGACGGCAAAGTCGGTTGAGGAACGCGATTGTTCAAGCGAGCCCTGTAGCGAAATTTGCTGGGTGGTGAGCGGCAGCACGCCGCCAGCATTGTAGGTCGTGTTCGAATTTTGCGCGTTGACAAGCGCGCTGAAATTTACGCCGCTGCGCTTGTAGCCGACGGTGTTGACGTTAGCGATGTTGTCAGAAATGACCGCCAGCGCCGAGGAATTCGCGGTGAGTCCGGAAACACCCGCGCGCAGCGCGGTGTAGATAGACATTTTCTTGCTCCATCACCGCGTGCGTCCCTCGCCCGCGGCCCTAAGGGTTTCGTTTATGGAGCGCTTCTGCGCAATGGATGCACTGGCGTTCGGCCAATGCCGCGATGTGTCAGCCGGCGTCGATGACGGCGCGTATGCTGTCGAGTGTGCGTGATCCCGAGACCGTGATGACAAGCGGATTGGCGCCGGAAAAGTCGACGCCGCGAATGGTTTCGCGGACCGTAATCGTCGAGTTCACGGCTTTGTCGTCGGCGTCATCGGCGTTGACCACCAATTTGTAAACGCCGTTCGGCGCCGCATCGCCCCCCGTTGTCGTGCCATCCCAGGTGAAGAGGTGCTCGCCGGGCCCGGTCTGGCCCGTTGTGGTGTAAACAGTTCGGCCCTGCGCGTTCTTGACTTCGAGCGTCACGTTCTGGGGCGCGCCATCGAAAGTGTAGTCCCAGTTGGCCTCGTCGCCATCGAACGTCGTCTGAGCGCTTTCGATAATGGCATCGTTGCCGAGATAGGCGAGAGCGGCGCCGGCGCTCGAGGCTTGGTATTGTCCAACCAGGCCTTCCAATTGCTCGTTCGTGCGGATTTGCTGTTCAACCTGGCTGAACTGCACCAATTGCTGTGTGAACTGCGTCGAATCCATCGGCGCGAGGGGGTCTTGGTTCTGCAATTGCGCGGTAAGCAGCACCAAGAAGGTGTCGTAATTGTCCGATAGACGGGTTCGCGAATTCGCGCCGCTTCCGCTGGTATCGGTGACGACTGGGGCGATGGACATGGGCTCAACTTTCCTTCACGCGACGAGGTCCACGCGAACACCGCGCCACGATTGGAGTCCGAGTGGGCGCGCGGGGCGCTGTGCCATGCTTGTTTCCGCAGCTGCGTCCGCATCGTCGCGCGCGGCGCGGCTTGTTGTTGGGCCGGCATCGTCTGGGTTGTGACTGCGGTCGGATAGATCGAAGCTGAGGCCGCCCTCGGTGAGGTCAAGGCCTGCCGATTGCAGAGCTTGCTCAAGATCACGGGCGTGGCGCGACAATTCAGCGAGCGCTTGGGGGCTGTCTGCGCCAACCGTCGCGGTCACGCGATGATCGCGCGACACTTCGAGCCGGATTTCGACGCGGCCAAGCTCAGGCGGATCGAACCTCAATTCGAAGCGCGTGCTCTCGCCATTGAAACGGCGGATGATCTCGCGGCTCACCTGCACGACCGCTGGCGCGACTTGCCCCGCGGAGTCGGCGGAC
>JANNFH010000355.1:0-8393 GCA_031379565.1 Alphaproteobacteria bacterium | reverse complement strand
CCTCCGAAAAGGCCGAGTCGACTTAATGCGGGTTTGCTCCCCCATTTACGGGGGAGCTGTCAGGACGCGCAGCGGACTGACTGAGGGAGCGAAATCGAATATCAGCAGCCTGGGAAAGGGTTTCTGACGCCCCAAAATTTCAGGGGATAGAGGCCGTTCAATCCGACCAGCTCGGCGCGCGTTGTAAAATGCGCCGCATGGTCCATTCTGCACTCTATACCTCACGCGCCGAGGATTGGGAGACGCCCCAAGCGCTGTTCGACGCCTTGCATCACGTCTTCGCTTTCGCGCTCGACGCCTGCGCCCATGCCGGCAATTCCAAGCTCGAGCGCTTCTTCTCCCCGGACGAGGACGGCTTGTCGCAGGATTGGGCCAGCCACGGACGTATCTGGCTTAATCCGCCGTATGGGCGCGCCATCGGCCAATGGATGGCGAAGGCGCACGCGGAGAGCCAGAAGGGCTGCCTCGTCGTCGCGCTCGTGCCGGCGCGCACCGATACGCGATGGTGGCACCAGAGCGTCACCGGCAAGGCCAGCGTGACTTTTCTGCGCGGGCGGCTAAGTTTCTCGCGCGCCGGCGCGCCTGCCGCCGCAGCGCCCTTTCCCAGCGCGATTGTCGTCTACGGACCCCGTCTCGACGCGCTTCTCGATCGTCCTCACCTGCGCGGCCGCACTCCTGCTCGCCTCAACGCCGCCGGCGCGGAGCCAAGAGTTGCAAGGCGCCCTGGCCGCGCACTCAGGCGCGGACTTCGAGGTCGAGCTTGAGCAGGATTTCCGCGACCGCGGCGTCCGCGTGATCGCCACGCGCGATTGGAACGAGAGCGAAGCTTACCACAACCCCGCTCTGCGCGCCGTCATCACCGACGCACCCTACGAGATCATTTATGGCGGGCGCGCGCATATCGAATTCCTGCTCATCCTCGGGAACCGCCAAATCCTGATCGAGGCTAAGCGACAGGAATCGTCGGGCTCGGTCGACGAAAAGCTGCCCTACGTCTTCGCCAATGCGCGCCACAATTGGCCCGCACGTGAATACGTGTTCGTCATGGACGGCGATGGCTGGCGTGAAGGCGCAGAGACATGGATACGCGCGCGCGATGCGGAAACCGAGGGTTTTACCGTGCTGCGGCGCGAGCAGTTTCCGGCCTGGCTCGACGCCATCTTGGCGCGTTGATCACCACAGCAGACCGCGCGCGCCGTGCTGATCGCGGTGCAGGTCGATACTGAGCACGATCGAAAAGCCGGCCATCAGCGTCATCATCGCCGTGCCTCCAAATGAGATCATCGGCAACGGGATGCCCACCACGGGCGCAAGGCCGATCACCATGGCCGTGTTGATGAACACGTAGGAAGCCAACGTCGCCGCGATACCCGCTGCCGCCAGCTTCCCAAACAACGACCGCGCCCTGAGCGCGACTTGCATGGCCAGCGCCATCAGCGCCACGTAGAGCCCGAGAACCAGGAAGCCGCCAAACAAACCAAATTCCTCGACGATCATGGTGAAAATGAAATCGGTGTGCTTCTCCGGCAAAAAGTCGAGCTGCGATTGCGTGCCCTGCAGATAGCCGCGCCCGAACAAACCCGCAGAGCCGATGGCGATTTTCGATTGCAGCACGTGATATCCCGCGCCGAGGGGATCATTCACAATCCCGAGAAACTCGTCGATGCGGCTGCGCTGATAACCGTGCAGAATATTGTTGTAGGCGTAAAATGCCCCGCCGACCGCGACCATCACTCCGAGCGCGATGATGCGCCAAAGCAACCCGCCGAGGAACATCACCGCCACGCCGGCAAAGGCGATTAGCATCGCCGTACCCAGATCGGGCTGGTGCATCACCAGCGCTACCGGCGCGCCGATCATCACCAAGGGCGGCAACACCCAGAGCACCGTGCCGGTTTTGCGCGGATCGAGCTGGTGATAATAGCGGGCCAGCGCCAATATGATAGCCACCTTCATGATCTCGGAGGGTTGCAACGACACCGGCCCAACACTGAGCCACCGCGTCGCGCCCATCCGGGTCTCGCCCACCACTTCCACCGCCAGCAACAACAACAGCGCCCCGGCGTAGAGCGGGTAGGCCATCGCCACCCAAAACCGCGTGTCGAGAAACATCGCCGCGCCGACCACGATCGCCAGCATTACCACGAAGCGCAAGCCGTGGGTGAGCGGCATGTCGGTCCACGCCCCCGAAGACACCGACAAATGCATCAGCACGCCAATGAAAGCGAGCGCGCAGAGCAAAGTGATCACGCCCCAATTGAGTTTGGCGACACGATCGAACAGCGTGCCCGGTCCTTGGGCTGCAGCTATGGTCATGCTTGGGGTCTCTGCCCTTCCAAATTCGCCAGCCGCGCCGTCGGGCGGCGCGCGGAATCACGCAAGAACGCCTGGCGCAAAATTGTCGCCGCGATCGGGGAGGCGTCGAATTGCGGATTGATGTGCCCTCCGTGTTCGATCACCACCGCACAGGCGTAGCGCGGATTATCGACCGGGCCATACGACACGAATAGCGCATTGTCGCGCAGCGCCCACGGCAAATCGGCGTCGCGGGTGACGCCGCGTGCGCGTTCGGCGGCGGTGATGATGCGGACTTGCGAGGTCCCCGTTTTGCCGGCGATCTGCACTGGCGCCCAGCCTCGCTGGGTTTGCGCCGCATCAACGATGACCCCATCGGGCCGTCGCACGCACTGGATCATGTTGCCGGCGCGCATGGCGGTGCCCCCGCCTTCGTTGCACACACCGAACATGCCGGCGCGAATTGCGGCCAGATGCTCGGCCGCAATACCATCCATATTCGGCGGCGCGCCAGGTTCGGCAAAGCCCGGCGCCTCGCGCACCAAGCGTGGGCGCACCGCCTTGCCATTATTGGCGATGCGGGCGGCCATCACACACATTTGCAACGGCGTCACCAGCAGCGCACCTTGGCCGATGCCGTAATTGAGCGTGAGGCCGCCGGTCCAGCTTTCGTGACGGTTTTCCTGCCACCAAGTCGGATCGGGCACCAGGCCGTCCTCGACATGGGGCAGCGACACATCGTGCGCGACGCCATAACCGAACGCCCGCGCCACCGCCGCGATCCGCTCGGGCCCGGCGCGCAAGGCAGCGTTGTAAAAATAAACGTCGCAGGATTCACGAATGGCACGGTGCAAATTAATCGAGCCGTGGCCGCCGCGTTTCCAGCAATGGAAATTTCTCCCGCCATACGGGAAATAACCTGGACAACTGACATGCCAATCATCTTCGACGCCGCCTTGCTTGGCGGCGATGCCGACCATGGTCTTGAAGGTCGAGCCCGGCGGATAAGCGCCGGCGACCGCTTTGTTGAACAGCGGTTTTTTCTCGTCGCCATTCAAAACAGCAAACGCGGCCTGGCCGATGCCGTTAACGAACAGATTGGGATCGAAGCTTGGCGTCGACGCCATCACCAAAAGGTCGCCGGTGTAAATATCCATCATCACAGCGGCCCCGGCCTGATCGCCGAAGCTCTGCATCGCCGTGCGCTGCAAATCCGCGTCCAGCGTCAGCACGACGCCCGAACCCCGCACCGGTTCACGCCGCTCGCGTTCATCTTCGCCCATTTCGACGCCGCGGGCGTTGACAATCACCTTGCGCCAGCCGGCGTCGCCGTGCAGATCGCCCTCCAACGACGCTTCGAGCCCTGATTTGCCCACACGCACGTGCGGGTTACGGAAATAGGTAGCGCGGCTCGCGCCGAGTTCAGGGTCGGCCATCACCCGGTCGATGTCGCGTTGGGTCGGCTTTTGCACATAGCCGATCGGATGCGCGAACACGATGTCATAGGGGTAAGCCCGTACGTCAGCGGAATTAGCGACGACGCCACGCAACTCGGGCAGCCGCACATTGATGGCGTTGAACTCATCCCAGGTGAGGCCGACCTGTAACGGTTCGGGCTCGTAGCGTGAGCCGCCGCGCACGCGCAGGATCACGCGGCGCGCCCATTCGCTGTCGTAACCAAGAATCAAGGCAACACGGCGCACCGTCTCCTCAAGGTCCTGGACGTCGTTCTGCACCACCGAGACTTGATAGTCTTTGCTGGTTTGCGCCAGCACCACCCCGAAGCGGTCGTAGATGATGCCGCGCGGCGGTGCGACAATGCGCGTGTCGAAGCGGTTTTCGTCCGCGGCATTGGTGTATTCGCGGCTGACAGCGTCAGTCGCCTGCAATTGCGCCATGCGCGCGCCAATCGCGCCCATCATTCCAACGCCGCCTATCGAGAGCAGCGCGGCGCGCCGTGTGAAGATGACGTTGACATCGCGCTTCGGGAGCGTCGAGCCGACTTTCTTCGGCCGCCTCATCGCCGCGCCCCTTGCGTGCGCAAGGCCGGGGCCGAGCTCATGTACAGCGGCCGCACCAGCGGAAACAAAACCGCCGTGACAAGAGCGGCCTCGGCATACGGACGCACCGAAACCGCCTCGCCCAAACCCCAGCGCGCCAGGAACCGCGCGATCAGTATCGTCAACAACACCGTAAGCGCGAAACCGCCCCACAATGAAAACAAGTTTGGCGCGCTCATCACCACCGCAACGCCGCGCCCAATCAAATAAGCGGACAGGTAGATCGCCATGAACAGCCCAAGCGGCCCGCCGGCGAGTTGATCGTGCAGCAAGCCCATCAGCGCCAAGGCTATAGGCGCGCCCAATCCGGTTTCATCTTCCGCTGCCCAACCATACGCCGCCCACAACGCCGCCAGCGGCAGCGGCGGTTGCGCGAACAGCGGTCCAAGCGGCAGCGCCGGCAGGATCACGCTCGCGAGCGCCAGCGCAAATCCCCATGCCCGCAACATCGCCCGGCTCGGCGCGCGGGTGAAAAGAAATCTCATTCTTCCGCCGCCGGGCTCGGCTCTGGCGGCGGGCCGAGCGCGCTCGGAAGCGCGTCCGCTTCTGCCGCAAGGGCCGGCGGGCCGGCCGCTGGCGCGGCAGGCGCCGATGGGTCCGCTCGCGCGCCCGCTTCGCGCACCCGCGCGCGCGGCTGTACGAGCACGGGCGCGGCGCTTGGCCGTTGCGGCGCGGCGGCCATGGTTTCCCGCCCGATCGCGGCGACAGATGATTGCGCCGAGAGCGGCGGGCCCGCATCGGCCACCGGCTCATCTTCGGGCAGCGGCGCGCCCACGAACGGGATCAGCCGCACGAAATCAATTGGACGGCGGCTGGCCGCCAGCGCCACCCGCCACGCACCGTCATTGGCCCGGTGCGCGACACCAACCGGCAGCCCGCGCGGATAGAGCCCGCCGTCGCCCGATGTCACAACCTGCTCGCCTTCGCGCAAACTTTGCGCGCCGACTATGAAATCCAGCCTCGGCGCCTGCACCTCAAAGGGTCGGGTAAGCAAGTCCGGGGGTTGGGTCGCCTGGCCTGCCAGCACCGCACGCACGCGCGAAGCTTCACCCATCACCGGGATACGCGAATTGTAATCGTCCAGCATCAACACGCGCGCCGAGCGCCGCCCCACCGAAACAACCCGGCCTACCAAGCCGTTTTCATTGACGGCGATATAGCCCACCCGCACGCCGTGATCTCCGCCCGCATTGGCAACCAAAGTGCGCGTAAACGGCCCGCCTGAATCCAACACCAATTGCGCCGCCACCGAATGGGCGATGTCGGCGCCTTGGCCGAATGCATCGGGCGGCATCCGCAGCAAACTTTCATAGCGCGCATTGCGCTCGGCCAAACGTTCGGCCATCGCCCGCCACACTTGCAGGTCGCGGTTCTCGCGCTCTAATTGCTCGACCCGCGCGGAGGCATTCCACATCGCGCCCAAGCGGGCCAACAGGCTCTCCCCGGCGCGAAACGGGCCGGTGGCGCCGCGCCCGGCGGCGGCGGCGGCGTCATCGCCGCTTTCCATGGCGGTTTGTCCAGCGCCAGGATCGCGCCCGAACCGCGAGCCAATCAAGATCAATGCTGCGACGCCCAGCAGCACCGCAAGCATCAGCGCCGGCGTCAGCTTCCGCCCAGCGCCCGCGCGCCGCACCACGCTCCTGCGTCTGGCCACGTAACAACAGCCTCTCTGTTAGCGCGCGAGGGGTGCGCCTACACTTCTTCGCTGAGCAACCGGCGCGCTTCTGAAGTGTTTAGCGTATCGAGGGCGATTCCGCAGCCTTTGACCACACATCGCAGCGGATCATCAGCCACCGAAACCCGGATCGAAATTCGTTCCTGAAGCACAACATCAAGATTGCGCAACAGCGCGCCCCCGCCCGTGAGCATGAGGCCGTGGTCATAAATGTCGGCGGCCAGTTCCGGCGGCATCTGCTCGAAGGCTTGGCGCACCGCGTCGACGATCTTCGTCACCGGCTCGGCCAGGGCGTCGGCGACCATGCTTTCGTTGATGGAAATCTCTTTCGGCACGCCCGAGAGATTGTCCCGGCCCTTGATCAGCATCGACATGCCGAGGCCGTCGTCGGGCGCGCGGGCGGTGCCGATTTCCTTCTTGATCCGTTCGGACGTCGAATCGCCGATCAGGAGATTCTCGGTTCGGCGCAGATATTGAATGATGGCCTCGTCCATCTTGTCGCCGGCTTCACGCAAGCTGCGCGACCACACCAGGCCTCCAAGCGACAGCACCGCGATTTCAGTGGTTCCACCGCCAATATCCACCACCATGCAGCCGGAAGGATCGTCAATCTGAAGCCCCGCGCCGAGCGCGGCGGCCACCGGTTCCTCAATCAACTTCACCCGGCGCGCGCCCGAAGCTTGCGCGCTCTCCAAGATAGTGCGGCGCTCCACTGGCGTCGCCCCCGTGGGCACGCAAATCACGATCTGCGGGCTGATCAAGGCCGGCCGCGGCAGAACCTTCTTGATGAATTGCTTGATCATTTCCTCGGCGACGTCGAAATCGGCGATGACCCCGTCGCGCAAGGGGCGGATCACTTCCATCGAGCGGTGGGTCTTGCCGAGCATGGTTTTGGCTTCCGCGCCGACAGCGTAGACGACCTTGCGGCCACCTTCGTTCACATACGCAACGACCGAGGGTTCATCGAGCACAATGCCGCGGCCCTTGACGTGGATCAGCGTGTTGGCGGTGCCCAAATCGATAGCGAGATCGGGCGCGATCAGACCAAACAAATTGCCGAACATGCGTTTACCGCCCTCGCCGTCAAGAAAACCGCCAAGAAAGCCGACCGAATCAGCCCTTCAACGGGCTTAGCGCGCCAAGTTTAACAATCCTGAGACGGCGCCGACCATGAGGCCGAAAAGGGGCGTGGGGGCGTGCGCGCAAAGCCGCTCGGCTGCTGCATTCCGCCACCGACCGCCCCTGTCGCCGACGGGACATGGCTTGCCGCTATGCGCGCGCCGATGCAAGGCCCAGGCCGCATACCCCCCGCATCTGGCGCGGCGTCAACAGCATTGACTTAAGCGCCGATCGGGCGAGGATTGCGGTCAAAGCAATGGGTAATTGGGGCCGTTTTCATGTTCTATTTCCGTCATATTGCACTTGTAGCCGCCCTGCTCGCCACGGCTGCAACGGCCTCCGCGCAAGACGTCAACGGTTCGGGCTCGTACGGCACGCTGCAATTGAGCGCCGGCTTTTCCGGAGACCCGCGCACGGTGCCATTGGCCGCCGGGGGCGCGGTCGATTCCGCGCAATCGATTGGCGGGCGCTGCCACGGCATGATCGCCAGCAACCCCGACTACACGCTCGAATACGGTGCAGGCGATTGGCCGCTCTACCTTTCGGTCGATTCAGAAGCCGACACCACGCTCGTGGTCTACGCGCCGGATGGGTTTTATTATTGCGACGATGACAGCGCCGGAGATCTCGATCCCGGCGTGTATCTGCCAAAACCGCCGCCCGGGCGCTATCAGATTTGGGTCGGGACGTTTTCTGCAGCCGGCGGGACCCCGCCGGCAACGGTCTACATTTCCGAGGTAAACTACGTTCATGCCCTCGCGAGCGGCGCGCCACAGCCCGCGCATTTGGCCCAGCCAGGCGCCAACACAAATTACAGCTCGGTGGCGCTGCGCACAGGCTTCACACCAGACCCCCATACCGTCAACGTCCGCGCCGGCGGCGGCACCGCCGTCAACGAGGACCTCCCCCAATGCACCGGCTACGTCTCAGTGAACCCCGATTTCCGGCTTGATTGGACGGGCGGCGGGTCGCTGCCGCTGCTCTTGTCGGTGGCTTCGACCGTCGACACCACGCTCCTGGTCCGAGGCCCAGACGGCGCCTTCGCGTGCGACGACGACGGCGGCGCGCAAGCAGCCAACCCATCACTGCGCTACGAGAGCCCCGCTTCCGGACCCTACGAAATCTGGGTCGGAACCTACACCTCGGAGGACGCCGGCGCCCAGGCGGTGCTCCACATTTCCGAGCTGACCTCACAATAAGCGCCTGCCCCCGGCCTCCCTTCCGATGGCGCCCGTCCTTGCCCC
>JANNFH010000340.1:0-2733 GCA_031379565.1 Alphaproteobacteria bacterium | reverse complement strand
GCCGCCGACATGCTGGGAGAGATGGCGCGGAAATCCTTGTAATTCGCGCGCAAGGGTCACGCAGGCGTTCAGCTCCGGATTGGCGATGTCCAGACCTTGCTCGCGCAAATCTTGTTCGGTGACGCCATCGGACCAATAATGCAGCGCCTTGGCCAGGCTAGCGATGCGATCCTCGGAATAACCGAAGGTTTTTGTCACTTCGCGGATGGCGCTGCGGCCGCGATAGCAGATCAGCGTCGCGGCGAGGCCAGCGCGATCGCGGCCATATTTCTTGTAGACGTATTGAATTACTTCTTCGCGCCGCTCGTGCTCGAAATCGACGTCAATGTCGGGCGGTTCGCCGCGCTCTTCCGAGACGAAGCGGTCGAACAAAAGCTCATTGCGCGCGGGATCGACTTCGGTGATTCCGAGCACATAGCAGATCGACGAATTCGCCGCCGAACCCCGGCCTTGGCATAGGATCGGCGCCTTCGGGTTGCCGTCTTTGTCGTAAGGCGAGCGCGCAAACCGGACGATGTCGGCGACGGTCAGGAAATACGGCGCGTATTTAATCCGGCCGACGATATCCAGCTCGCGCGCCAATGTATTCGTGACCTTTTCCGGCGCGCCGTCAGGATAACGCTTTTTCACGCCCTCTTCGACCAACGCCACCAGCGCTTCTTGCGGGCTGGAATACCCTTCTGTGGTTTCGTCGGGGTATTCGTAACGCAAATCGTCCAGTGAAAACGTGATGCCTTCAAGAAAGCGCAGGCTTTCGGCCATAGCTTCTGGCGCATCGCGATACAGACGCGCGATTTCAGCCGTCGGCTTCAAGTGCCGCTCGGCGTTTTTGGCGAGCAGAGCGCCCCCCTTCGCCAGCGTCGTTTTTTCGCGGATGCAGGTAAGGACATCGAGCAAGGCGCGCCGCGCCGGATGGTGCAGAAGCGGCTCTGTCGTCGCCAGCAGACGCGCGCCGGCGCCCGCCGCTATCACGCTCAAAAAACGGAGCCGGCGGCGGTCTTCGCCATCGAAGCAAAACGGCGCGGCCAGCCATGCTTCCCCGGCGCGCTGCTTGATCTCGCGAAGATAATAGTCCGCCCGCCCCCCGGACGCTGAAGGCATGAGTATCGCCTGCAGTCCTTCCGCGTGCGCCAGGTAATCAGCAAACTCGAGCCAGCACTCGCCCTTCGGCGCACGAAGATTGCCTATGGTGAGCAATTGGGTCAGCTGCGCATAAGCGGCGCGGTGCTTCGGGTAGACGATCAAGTCCGGCGCGCCGTCGCGAAACACAAGCCGGGCGCCGACGATCAGCCGCACGCTTGCTTCCTTCGCCTTTACGTGCGCGCGGACAATGCCGGCGAGCGTGTTGCGATCGGCGACGCCAATACCGGCCAGGCCTAGCGTTTTTGCCTGCTCCACCATCTCCTCGGGATGCGAACCGGCGCGCAGGAAGGAGAAATTGGTGGTGACGCAAAGTTCGGCGAAGCCGCTCATGGCGCTGTCCGCGAACAGGCCATTCTGAAAGCGCCATACGCTGAAACCCGCGCGAAACGCCCGGGCCTCCCCGCCCCTAGAGGGGGCGGGGTAAGGGGTGGGGTGAGGGGCGCTTCTACATTCGACGTTTGTGCGCGTGCGCCATCGCCGGAGATGTTGCGCTCTACGCCCTCACCCCCACCCTGCCCTCCCCCCTCCAGGGGGAGGGTTCTGGTTGCGCTCGCCGTGGCAAACGTCTTCATCATGCGAACAACCCGTGCACGAACCAGCGCGGGGGAATGCCCTCGCCAAACAGGCCCTCGCGATAGACCCAATAGCGGCGGCCTTGGCTGTCTTCGACGCGGTAATAATCGCGAACCGGCGCGCCCCGAGAGCCATGACCGAGCCAATCGCCGCAAATGCGTTCCGGCCCCTCCGCGCGCGCCACTTCGCGCAGCACGCGCCGCCAGCGAAAGCGGATCGGCGGGCCGTCAGGCACTGCAGCGATGGCTTCGATCGGCTGGGCGCGCGCGAACATGGTAAGCGGGCGGCGCATCACGCTGTCCTGACCTTCCCGCCCTCCCCCTTGCGGGGAGGGCGCCGGGGAAAGCCCGGCGGGTGGGAGGCGTGAAGCTGCCGGCGACGATGCAAGCGCAGCGCGCCACCCCCCGGCCTTCTCCGGCGTGTGCGCATGGTTCAGCTTCGGCCGCAGCACCCGGCTTGGCCCGAGCCGCGCGCTCAACACATCGATGAGCGCGGCGACTTTTTCCGCGCTGGCTGCGGCCTCTTCACCAGCGACCAAACTGCGCGCCTGCGCATCGAGCCGTTGCATCTGCACGACATCGAGCCGAGCCGCTTCCAATCCAAATTGGGTGTCAAGATTTTCCGCGACAACGTTCAGTTTTTCTCGGAACAACCGAAGCAGCGTTTTCGCATCGCGCTCTGGGTGGGTGATGCCGATCTCGATCACGCGGTCGCGTCCATCGACGCCAAACAGATGCAATTCCGCCCGCCGTGCGCCGGCGCCGTTGCGGTCGAGCTTTTCCACCACATCGGCGCATAGCATTTGAGTCACCCCCAGCACCGCATCAAGGGTGAACAGCGGCTCCAGAAACCGCCGCAGCGCAAACACCGGCGGCGGCAGGCGGCGCGGACTCAGCGCTTCGGGCGCGCGGCCCAGCGCCTGATCCAGCCGCAACATCGCCGCTTGCCCCGCGCGCGCCGTGAACGGCAAGCGCGGCGCGGCGATGAGCTGGCCGATGGTTTTCAAACCGAGCCGGC
>JANNFH010000335.1:0-1597 GCA_031379565.1 Alphaproteobacteria bacterium | reverse complement strand
GAATGAACTGCACGAAGCGTGCGGAAGTTAGTATTGCTCTGCCTAAGTCCGTTCGTGCTGATGTATAGAAGCACGAAGCGTTCACCCTTCGATACCTTGTATGGTATTTCTGCGTTCTCTGAGCGATGCTGGGGGGACGCTGGGGTGGAGAGACGTTCGATTTGATCTGCCGAAAGATACCGGACAGACCCCCTGAGAATTCTCCCGCCCCGTCTACCAACGTCGATGAGGAATCTAGCGGCAGCGCTGGTTACGCCGACCGCCGATTTGAACGCAAGTTTACGTGATAGACGAGTCACCCCAGCGCCTTTCACATTACACCTGACGGAGGTTGATATGCAATCGGGACTGGCGATCGGCATGGATATCGGGAAAGACGAGGTGGTGGCGGCCTGTCATGAAGGTGCTTTTGCGGGGCTCATGATAGCCAACACGGCAGGCGTGCTCAAGCGATGGCTGGCTACTTTGCCCACGGGTAGCCGCTTGGGCGTCGAGGCGACGGGGGGCTATCACGAACCGGTGGCCGAACTCGCGCAGTCGTTGGGACTTACCGTCTACGTGCTCAACCCCAAGGATGTGCGCCACTACGCGCGCGCCCTGGGGGCGCGCGGCAAGACCGACCGGCTGGATGCACAGGTCATCGCCGCCTTTGTGGCCGAACACAGCTCCCGCTTGCATCCGTTCGTGCCCTTGAGCGCCGACGAGAAGTTGCTGCGCGAGATCTCCCGGCGGCGCGCCACACTCATCAATGCCAAAAGTATGCTTCAGCAGTCCTTGCGCGTGCTGCCCGGCTTTGAGCGCGAGGCGCGCGAGCTGCTGCGCGCCATGGGCAGCTTTGCCGATCGGCTCGAACGCAAGCTCGCAGAGATCGCCGCCCGCTCCAGCGAACGCGCTACCCTCGTCAAACGGCTGCAGACCATCGACGGGGTGGGCACCCTGACCAGCATTCGTTGCGCCACTCTGTTTACCCGTGTGCGCTTGCACAGCAGCGATGCAGCAGTGGCCTTCTTCGGACTCGATCCGCGGCCCAACGACTCCGGCCAGCATCGCGGCCGCCGGCGTTTGAGCAAGCGCGGTCCGAGTGAAGACCGCCGTCTGCTCTACAATGCCGCGATGTCCGCCATCCGCACGCCCACCTGGCGCCCGCTCTATGAGCATCTCAGGGGCCGCGGGCTCGCCTCTACCGAGGCCATCATCATCATCGCCCGCCGGATGGTCAGAATCGCTTTCGCCATGTATAAGAATCAATCCGACTTCAATCCACTCTTGGTGCCGCGACCCGGTTGCGCCACTTGACACCAACCATAGAATCTCAGGGCGAACGGTTTAGAGTTTGATCAGGGTTTTTCCAGGAGAACAAAATGATTTCACCACGAATTTTCCGCGTGTTGCTTGCCCTGGTTTGCGCTCTCGGGTGGTCGGCGACGTTCGCGCAGAACGTAAAAATCACGCCGCTCGGCACGCACACGGCACTGTCGGCGGCAAGCTGGCTGCCCGTGAACCACGGATGTGGATGCACCTGCACGGCGCGCGCCTGTGAGGGTTCCTTCGCGACGAGCCGCGCAAGTTGCTGCAAAGTGCGCGCGCGGCCGGCGAG
>JANNFH010000298.1:0-4580 GCA_031379565.1 Alphaproteobacteria bacterium | reverse complement strand
GTGGCTCAGCCTCAGTGGCGCGGCCTTGACTCTCAAGATTTCCCGCGAGGTTGTTGAGGCTCAACGCTGTATCAGGATGGTCCGCACCGAGGCGCGACTCGCGAATAGATAGCGCGCGCCGAAGGAGCGGCTCGGCATCGCCGTAGCGCCCCTGGTCATCGAGGTTCCCCGCGAGGTTATCGATGCTCGTCGCGGTATCGGGATGGCTTTTGCCAACACGCGCCTCGGCGATGGACAGCGCGCGCCGAAGGAGCGGCTCGGCATCGCTGAAACGGCCCTGGCTGCCGAGATTCAGCGCAAGGCCGTTGAGGCTCGCGCCCGTACCTGGATGATCCGCGCCGAGACGCGCCTCGCGGATGGCTAAGGTACGCCGATAGAACGGCTCGGCGTCACCGTAGCGGCCCTGGCTGTAGAGGTTCTCCGCAAGCTTGGCTAAACTGATCGAAGTCAAGGGATGGCGTGGACCCCAGCTCGCTTCGGCGATCGCGATCGCTTCGCGCCAAGACGACTCCGCGGCGCGGTAATCGCCCCGTTCTTCTAGGCCGTTGCCAGCCGCCGATAGCACGCGCACCCGCGCATTCTCGGCCGGCGTCCACGCCCGTACATCCGGTAGAATCGAGAATGGATCGACCAGCGCAGATTGTGCGGCCGGCGCGTCGCCGCTCTGCGCCTGCGACACCGCGCCAGGTGCGGCCAGCGCCAACGCCACTGCTAGCGTCGCGATGCGCTCCCATTCCAGCCCCCGCCGTCGGCCCATTGTCGCCTCCACCGACCTCCGCGTCGCCGCTGTGATCAGCTAACCACCGCACCGGCTCAGACGCTACGGCTGAATTGGGCCATCAATGCCAGGGTCGCCATATTGTGACGGACGACGGGATCGATCAACATCTGCCCTTCCCGCTTGCGCGGCCCGTCAGGCGGTTCCTCGCCGGAAACTGCCACCTAGGCTCTTGCTTCGAACGTCCGTTGTTTAGAGTAATCCTGACGAAGGAAAGCGGCGGCGCATTTTCTCAAACATCCCACAAGCGGCCCTTCCCTCTCGATCGCCGCTAAGCTGACATCGGTGGCTCCTCGCCGGGTGCGGACGGCGAGAGGAATTCGAACGACTTCGGCCCGCGCAATAGTATCAACATCCAATTGCGGCATTGACGCTGGGCGGCGCGAACGCTTGGCGGCCGGCATTGAAGCGCCGACGCCCGCGCGGAGGCCGCCCGAACAGGCCTTAGCAAGGCGGCGTCGGCGCGCTAGTGTTCCCTGGTTAGCATTGGGGTCCGACGTGTCGCTCGAGCAAATCCTCTATGTGAGCCAAGTGATCGGCTCGCTTGCCGTCATTGGGTCGCTGGTCTTCGTCGGCGTCCAGCTTCGCCAGAACACGCGTGCGGTGCGCGCCTCTACATCGCAAGCGCACTCCACGATGTACCATGAGATCGTCGCGAGCGTGATCGAGAGCGGCGAGGTGGCGAACATCTGGCGACGCGGCCTGGCGCAACCGGACAGCCTTGGCCCCGACGAACTCGTACGCTTCATCGCGTTCGCGAGTTCGTTTTTCCGCTTCTACGAGGCCTCGTATGTGCGTGAACGCCGCCAACGCCGCAATCGAAGCCATCCAAGGCACGCGACCGCTTGGTGCTTGTGATGGCGACCGGCGCCGGCAAGACCTACACGGCCTTCCAGATCATTTGGCGACTTTGGAAGGCGGGGCGCAAGAAGCGCATTCTGTTCTTGGCTGACCGCAACGTCCTGATCGATCAGACGATGGTCAACGATTTCCGCCCGTCCGGCGCGGCGATGGCAAAGCTCTCCACCAACGCCAAGACAATCGAGCGGCAAGACGGAACGACAATGGAACCAGTGGCGCTGCGCGAGAAGCGTTTGAAAGTCATCACCCAGGCGGCGCACGCCGCCGCCGCGCACTAGGCCGTGCCAACCCGGCAGGACCTGCTTCGCGACGCGATGGCGGCCGCGTCCCGTAGGGACTTCGAGCGCGCCGTCGATCTGCTCGGCACGGTGCTGCGCGGCGGCGAAGATGCGTCTCTTAGGTTCAATCGCGCCGTAATGCTCCAGCAATTGGGCAGGCATGCCGACGCGATCGCGGACTATGACCGCGCGCTCTCCATGAAGCGAGACGATCCGGAAGCGTTCTTCAATCGCGCGGTGTCGCGCGAAGCGCTGGGCCAGCCCTACGATGCGCTAGAAGATTACTCTAAAGCGCTTGCGCTGCGCCCGCATCATGTGCCGACGCTGAACAATCGCGGGAGCATTCTGGCTACGGTCGGCAAGCCGGAAGATGCCCTTGCCGACTTCACCAATGTACTCAAGCTCGACCCACGCGACATACGCACGCTCTACAACATGGGCAACGCGCTCCGGCAGGTCGAGCGCTATGAGGATTCACTCCTATTTTACGATCGCGCCCTCGCATTCAATCCACGCCATGTGGACGCTTGGAACAATCGAGCCCTGTCGCTCGGAGCGCTCTATCGTTGGGACGAAGCGCAAGCGAGCATTGAACATGCGCTGCAGTTTGGTGTGACTCTCGAACGCCAGATGAATCGCGCTTACATCTTCATGGCCCAGAATCGCACCGAGGATGCGGTCGCCGCATACAATCTAGCGCTGGTGCTAGAGCCGGATAACCCAGAAGCGCTCCACGCCAAGGCAGGCGCCCTGCTGGCGCTAGGCCGCTATGCCGAAGCATGGCCGTTACAGGAAGCGCGCTGGCGCGCCTCAGAGGGGCCGCGCTTGCCCATTCAAAGCTCGCCGCTTTGGCTGGGCGGAACTGACATTGCAGGGCACACGCTGTTGCTGCATGGCGAGCAAGGACTCGGCGATACGATTCAGTTTTGCCGTTACGCGCGTGTTCTGGCCGCTCGCGGCGCGGAGATTGTGTTGCGTGTGCAGCCTAAGTTGAAAGGCTTGTTGAGCGAGGGTCTTGAGGGAGCGGTCGATGTGATCGGCTACGATGAGCCTGCGCCGTCAACGAACTTTCACATACCTCTGATGAGTGCGCCGCTCGCCTGCGGCACGAGTGTCGAGACCATTCCGTCAGCGCCCTATCTACGCGCGGACTCCGCCCGCATCGCCGCCTGGCGCGAGCGGATTGGCCCAGGTCCGCTCATCGGCCTTACTTGGCGCGGCGACATGCGCAACGCGTATCGGCGGAAGCGTTCGATTGCGCTGGAGCAGCTCGCACCGCTCTTCGGCGACGGTGGGCGCTTCGTCAGCCTTCAGATGGAAGTCTCTGATGAGGAGCAAGCGTTGTTGACGAACCATGGAATAGCGCATTTCGGCGAAGAACTGCGCGACTTCCGAGAGCACGCGGCGCTCACCAACGTATGCGACTTGGTGATTACCATCGACACCGTCGTCGCTCACCTCGCGGGCGCGCTCGGCCGACCGACTTGGATTCTATTGCCGCTCTGGAGCGACTGGCGCTGGATGATCGATCGCGAGGACAGCCCGTGGCTGCCGACGGCGCGGCTGTTTAGGCAGACTCGCGGTGGCGACTGGGACGACGTCGTCGCACGCGTTAAGCGTGCATTGGCGGGCGCCCATCAGACGTAAGACTTGTATTCGAAGCCACTGTCCGCGAGAAGCTTTGATATCTGATGCTTCACACGGTGACGGCGATCATTCATCGATTGAATTTGCTTCAGCAGATGCTTTGAATCAGCCTGCTTTCCGAAGCGGCGCTGGCGGCCGAGCTCTTCGCAATACCAAAGCGTGCGGTTGATCACGAGCAATTGGCGCTCAAGCCCGCGTAGCCGCGCCGTGTCGTAAGGCGCCGCGAGCGCGCGCAGTCGCGCCAAATCACGCCGTGCGCCGGCGCGCTTCATCGGCGATGTAAGCCGGCGCGCCTTGATCTCGAGAATTGTGATCTTGTCGATCAGTTCACCGAGAGAAATCGGCGCGGACAAGGGTGCAGAAGCCATCAGCCGACACTCGTACTGCGCCGGATCGTCGGGCGGTCGTTTGGGCTTGCGAGTCATGCCGAAACATAACTCGCATCGCCCTCACGGTTCCAGTAGGTCGAAAAAGTCTAGCTGCGGATCGGGCGGGAGATTCGCTTGTACCCGCCACACCTTAAGGAACCGCGCCACTGGCTAGGACGCCTGCGGGCGCCGTTCTCGACGAGTTGTGCGATAGGTGAGCCGCTTACCCTTGACGCGACCCCTTAAGCGGTTGCGCCTTGGCTGAGCCCTACCCGGAATTGAACTCAACGGCCCTTGGGCGTGCGCCGCTGTAATATCCGACTGAGGCACATGTTTGCATTTGGCAACGAAGAACGACCCTGAACGCCCGCTTTTGCCCCGACCCGGAAGCGAGGCGGTCTATCTGCAATGGCTGAACCCAAGCCCGAAGCGGACGTTGCGGGTTGAACCGCGACCGACCGGAATGGGCCAAGTCTCCCCGGCCCGCCCGGTCCATCAGGCTCGATCTCGCCGAAACCGGTCATTCGCGCGTTCGCATGGCGCTTGCCAATTGTGCTGCGCGGTTGGGTGGCGTGTACTGAACTTCGCGCGACTGCGAGCGCCGCGTCCCCTAGGCTCTGCCCCGCTTCGCGGATTTCGGCGCGGGAG
>JANNFH010000289.1:0-6029 GCA_031379565.1 Alphaproteobacteria bacterium | reverse complement strand
GTTCGCCGGCCTGATGGGCGAAACCGTCAAGGGCGCAGGTCCGCTGATGGGGCCGTTTGTGTGGGCGGCTGACGCGCTGGCGCAGGCATGGCCGTACGCACTGGTGGCGGCAGGCGTTTGGTTCGCCATCGCTTACGCCTTCTACCAGAACATGATCGATGCGGCCACGGGCGCGCATAAGGTCGAGCGCAGCCAAGAGATGCGGCTCTACAATCTGTTGGAAAATCTCTGCATCTCGCGCGGCATCAAGACGCCCGACCTTCGCGTCATGGAAACCGAAGGCCTAAACGCCTTCGCCACCGGTGTGCATGAGGGTCAATATTGCGTGACGGTGACACGCGGGCTCTTGAACGCACTCGACGATGGGGAACTGGAAGCGGTGTTGGCGCACGAGCTGACGCATGTACGCAATTGCGACGTGCGGCTGTTGGTGATCGCGGTGATTTTCGTAGGGATTTTTTCGTTCGTCGGAGAAATCGCGTTTCGGGGGCTCTGGCACACGGGCGGCGGCGTGCGTCGCTCCAGCTCTTCGCGTTCCAGCCGCGCCGGTGGCGGCGCGCTCCTGGCAATCGTGGTGGCGCTGGTGTTGATCGGAATCGCCTACGCGCTGGCGATTGTGCTGCGTTTTGCGCTGTCGCGGCGGCGCGAATTCCTGGCTGACGCCGGGGCGGTGGAGCTCACGAAAAACCCCGACGCGATGATTTCGGCGCTGCAGAAGATTTCCGGCCATGCACAAGTCGAGGCGCCGTCAGAAGTGCGCGAGATGTTTATCGAAAACCCGCATTCCGATTTCGCCGGCCTGTTCGCCACCCATCCGCCGATTGAGAAGCGCATCGAAGCGCTGGCGAAGTTTGCCGGCGGGCGCATTGCCGCGCCGAGCCCTGCTGCACCGGTAAAGTCCGGTCCCTGGGGCTGAGCAAAAAAAGGGGCGCGACGTTTCCGCCGCGCCCTAGGCTCATGGAGCGGGATTACTCGAACAACGCCAGGAAGTTGGCGAAGGTGTCGGGCAGGTGCTGCACCCAATCGCGGAATTCCGGCACGAATTGATAGGCGATGACGCCCCCGGCGATGATGGCCAGCAGCGTAATGAGTTCGTCGGCGGCGCCGTGGCGATAGCGCAGGCCGCTTGCGGCAGCATAGGATCCGCGGCGTAAATGGCGGATCGGCGAGGAGAGCGCCGCATAGGCGATGCAGAGGATGACGATGGCGAGCCAGTTCGGAATGTCGCCCGGCGGGGTCCAGCCAAGCACGGCGCCGGTGTTCAAAAGCGAGAACAGCGCCACCAGAAACGCGATCAAAAGCGCGGCAGTGATGATGCTGAAGATGAAGCCGAACAGGCCGGCGAAGACCCGGGTGAAATAGCCCACGGGCTGAGCGGGCGCGGCTGAGACGGGGCCGTTATCCCAGCCGCGCCAGCCGTGAAAGCGCTCACGCATGGCGCTGCGCCAGGCGCGGCGCTGCTCGCGCCGCCAGCGCCAGGGCGGGCCGTCCTCACCGGCGAATTGCGAATATTCACGCTTGGCGCGGTCGATCACTTCTTGGGCGTTGAACGGCACGCCGTGCGCGGCGGCCCATTCGGCGCTGGTTTGCGCGGAGGGCACCAGAAACATCATGGCGATGTAGACGAGCAGAAACGCGCCCGAGGTGAACAGCGCCGCCAGGATGAAGAGGAAGCGGATGAGATTGGGGTCGAGATCGAAATAAGCCCCCACGCCCGAGCACACGCCGGCGATTTTGGCGTCGGCGGCGATGCGGTAGAGGCGCTTGCGCGGCGGTTCGGAAGCGGAGGCGCCATTGGAAGCTGGCGCGCCCTCTGCGCCCTCAACCGGGCCCATCTCCTTGAGGATTTTCGTCATGTCGGCGCCGGCGACGACGCTCTTGTGCGCGGACAGGTAGGTCGCGCACTTGTCGGCCACCGCCTGTTCGAGGTCACGGATGATTTCGCCTTTGTCGGGATTGTCGGCGAGCGCGGTCTCCGCGCCGCCGAGATAGGCGCGCAGCGCATCATAGGCGCTCTCGTCGAGCTGATACGAATTGCCGTTGAGATTGATCGAAACGACGCGTTCCATGTGTCAGCGCCCCAAGCTTTCCAAGGTGGTGGTGAGTTCGCGCCAATAGCTTTTGAGATCGGCGAGGCGCGCTTCGCCTTTGTCGGTCAGGGAATAATATTTCCGCGGCGGACCGGCTTCGGATTCGACCCATTCGTAATCGACCAGAAGCTCGCGCCGCAGTTTCGAGAGCAGGGGATAGAGCGTGCCTTCCTGGGTGGCGAACGGCGTGTCGGCCAAGAGCGTGATGATGTCGGCGACATAGACCTTCTCGACCGCGACCAGGGTCAAGATCGCGAATTCCAGGAGGCCTTTGCGCAGGCCGGAAAATTCTGGTTCGTCGCCCATAGATGCAAGCTACCTTCTATTAACAAGGTAGTAGGTGGTGCGCCGGCTGTCAAGCCGGCGGTCCGAAGATTAGCTCCTGGACCGCCGGTGTCTTGCCGGCTGTTTTATGTCTGATGAAAATAGAAGCGCCGGCTGAAAGCCGGTGGCCGGGTTAGAGGTCGTGATCCGCTGGCAGGGGCGGGGCTTCGCGCAGCAGCGTCAGGGCGATGCGGCGGTTGCCGGGCAGCGTCGGATCGTCAGGGAACAGCGGTTCTGAATCGGCGCGACCGGCAATTTGGTAGATGCGTTCGCCGGATATGCCTTGGCTGGCGAGCACGCGGCGCGCGGCGTTGGCGCGTTCGGCGGAGAGCTCCCAGTTTGAGGCGTAGCGGCCGCCAGGCGCGGAACCATCGGTGTGGCCGGAAATGGTGATGCGGTTCGGCAATTGCGAAATCGCGCCGGAGATAGCGACCAGCAATCGGCGCGCACGGTCATTCGGAGCAGCCTCGCCGGCGGCGAACATCGAGCGGCCTTCCTGGTCGATGATCTGAATACGCAGGCCTTCCGGCGTCTGTTCGACGAGCACATTTCGCGACAATTCGGCGATGTCGGGCATGTCTGCCATGGCTTGACGGATGGCCACTTCAGCGCTGCTGAACTCAGCGCTTTCGCGGATAGTGCGGGCGCGGGTGAGGCTTTCCTCGTCCGGGCTCTGCTGACCCGCCGCGGTGTTCTCGCTTTCGGCCTCGTCGGATGCGTTGGAAGTGAATTGAGGTTGCGCGGATGCGGCCACCGGCGCGGAATGACCGTGGCGGACGCCTTCTTCGGCGAAGGAGGTCCCCGCCAGCAAGCCGCCCGCCCCTGAGGAGACGCGGCTGACGCTGGCGGGCGCGAAGAATTCGGCGATGCCGCGGCGCTGGTCAGGGCTGGTAGTGTTGATCAGCCACATCAACAAAAAGAAGGCCATCATCGCGGTAACGAAATCGGCGTAGGCCACCTTCCAGGCGCCGCCATGGTGTCCGCCATGACCGCCCTTCTTGATCTTCTTGATGATGATCGGGCGTTGATTTGCGTGCGCGGTCATGGCCCCTCCATGGCGCGTCTCGGTTAAGATCGCGTGAGTCGAAGGGAAAACCCCATGGCGAAAGTTGGCTTCATCGGGCTTGGCGTCATGGGTGCGCCGATGGCGGGGCATCTGGTCAAGGCCGGGCACGAGGTTGCGGTGTTCAACCGCACGCCGGAAAAGGCGCGCGGCTGGACCGAGCGGTACGGTGGGCGCGCCTGCGCGAGCATCGCCGAAACCGCGGTGGCGCGGGACATCGTCTTCGCTTGCGTTGGGGCGGACAAGGACGTGCGCGAGGTGTTCGCCGCGGCGGCGCGGGCGATGCGCCGCGGCGCGCTGTTCGTTGATCACACTACGGCTTCGGCGGAACTGGCGCGCGAGCTGGCGGCCGAGGCGCAAGCGCGAGGTTTGGGCTTCCTTGATGCGCCGGTGTCCGGCGGGCAAGCGGGGGCGGAGGCGGGGCGGCTGACGGTGATGGCGGGTGGCTCGGCGGCGGATTTCGCCAAGGCCGAGCCGGTCATCCGCGCCTACGCTGCCAACGTCACGAGGGTTGGGGAAGCGGGCGCGGGCCAGTTGGCGAAGATGGTGAACCAAATCTGCATCGCCGGCGTGGTGCAGGGCTTGGCGGAGGGATTGCACTTCGCCCAGCGCGCCGGGCTCGACGCTGAGCAGGTGATGGCGGCGATCTCCAAGGGCGCGGCGCAATCGTGGCAGATGGAAAACCGCTGGCGGACCATGGTCGCGGGCAAATTTGACTTTGGCTTTGCCGTGGACTGGATGCGTAAGGATTTGGGGCTGGTGCTCGATGAGGCGGCGCGCAACGGGGCGAGGCTCGACTTGGCGCGACTGGTGGATACGTTTTACTCGGAAATCCAGGCCAGCGGCGGCGCGCGTTGGGATACATCGAGCCTGATCGCGCGGCTGGAAAAAGCTAAACGCGGTTAACCCGCCGTTTTGCACGCTCAACAATTCTTAAGTGGTTTGCCGTAGCGTCGTCCGTACCGCTCAGGAGCGCCGCGCGATGCATGTAAGAGATTGGGTGGTCTGCCTGATCGAGCCGAACAAGTTCGAGGCTCAGATTGTTCGCGACCTGCTGCGCAATGCCGGCGCCGAGAATGTGAAAGCATTCACTGACACCGCCGCCGCCACCGAAGCGCTTGAAATGTATGGCGCCAATATCATTATCGCTTCGGTTGAGTGCACCCCGGTTGATGCCGTCGCCTGGACCAAGCAATTGCGGCGCAGCACCCAGGTGCGGAACCGCAAGGCCGCGGTGTTCCTCACCTCGCGGGCTTTTTCGCGCTCGCTGGCGGAGGACTGTCGCCACGCCGGCGCCAACGCGCTGATCGGCAAACCTGTCTCGGCAAAAATCCTGATCGTCACCATCAACAAAGTGCTCGCCAGTCCCCGCGAGTTTATCGATGCGGCGGGCTATGTCGGTCCCTGCCGGCGCGCCGGCATCGTGACCGCGGGTGCGCCGAAAAAACGCCGCAAGGTCGATGACGAAGCCGGCGCGGCGCCGGCGCCAACGCTGGACGGCGTGGTGGCCTCGCTGTCGCGTGCGGTGAGCGAGTGGGTGGCAGGCAAGGGCCAGGGGGAGGCTTGCGGAGTTGCGCTTCGCCAGGTCCAAGCGTTTGCGGTTAATGCTGGAGATGGCCCGCTGATGCGCGCCTGCGCGGCGTTTGCGTTGCAATTGGAAGCCAAGGGCGCGAGCCCGGACGCGGCGCGGGCGGCGCTCGAAGCCTGCGCCAACGGCGTGCGCGAACTGGCCTCGCTCGACGTTGCCCTGGCAGAGCAGCGCGAAGCCATCGCCGAGGGCGTGCGCCAAGCGGTGGCGAAAGCGGCGGCGCGGCGGGCAGCTTAGCTGCTCATCAGCTCCGCCGCCTTGGGAGCGAAATACGTCACAATCCCGTCCGCGCCGGCGCGTTTAAAGGCGGTGAGCGTTTCGAGGATGGCGCGGTCTTCGTCGAGCCAGCCGTTGGCGGCGGCGGCTTTGACCATGGCGTATTCGCCCGAGACCTGGAACGCGAACGTCGGCAGGCCAAACGCGCGTTTCACCCGAGCGACGATGTCGAGATAGGGCAGGCCGGGCTTGACCAGCAGCATGTCGGCGCCTTCGGCGATGTCCATCGCCACTTCGCGCAACGCTTCGTCGGAATTACCGAAATCCATCTGGTAGGTGCGCTTGTCGCCCGGATTGGCGATCGCGCCCGAGCCGAGTTTTCCTGAGCCGATGGCATCGCGATAGGGCCCGTAAAAGGCTGAGGCGTATTTCGCGGCGTAGGACATGATCAGCGTATCGACATGGCCCTCACGCTCGAGCGCGGCGCGGATGGCGCCGATGCGCCCGTCCATCATGTCGGACGGCGCGACAATGTCGGCGCCGGCTTTGACCTGGATCAACGCCTGCTCAACCAGCACCTTTACCGCCTCGTCTGCACCGCGGTACTCGCCATGAAAGACGCCGCGCCTGAAGTTGGAATCATGGTCGATGTCGCGCTGGATCCGTTTACGGACCATGGCCACGACAGAATACCGTCGACCGGTTCCTCGATCACCGCGGCACCTGCATCGATTTGTATCCTAACGGG
>JANNFH010000285.1:0-7411 GCA_031379565.1 Alphaproteobacteria bacterium | reverse complement strand
CCGCCGTGGACCAGCGGCTGCACCCGGCGGCGTGCCATTCGGTGCTGGCGCACATGATCCGGCTGGTGGAACTTGGCCGCGTCCGCTGCGAGGGCGCGCCCGAACTGGAGAGCGATTATCGGCTGAGCGTCTAAGGCGCATGCTTGTTTGAGTATGGAGCATTCCCCTCCCCTTGAGGGGAGGGGGTAGGGGGTAGGGGGTAGGGTGAAGCGCGACCTTGCCCGTTAGCGGCGCGCAACGGCTGTCGCGCTTATCGCCAACCTTCACATTCTGCATCTCACCCCACCCCCCGGCCCCCTCCCCTCGCGGGGAGGGGGAGAAGCGGCTGCTCCGCCGCCTCGGGCCGATGCACCAAGCTCACCAGAACGAAGCTCAGCAGCATCAGCAAATACCACGCGCCCATCTTGTCGATTGGCACCCAATGCCAGCCATCGCGTTGATTGGGATACACCCAAGCCGCCGCGAAGGTGCCGAGGTTTTCAGCGAACCAGATAAACAGCGACACCAGCATCAGCCCAACCAGCATCGGCATGTGACGCGCCTGGCGGTCGGGCGTGAACACAAACCACGTGCGCCAAAAAATCAGCGCCGAGAACGCGAACAGCGCGTTGCGGATGTCGATGATGTAATGGTGGGTGAAAAAATTGATGTAGGCCAGCACGGCCAGCGTCCAGGTGGTCCAGAGCGGCGGGTAGCGGATGAATTTGATGTCGAACAGCCGCCACGCGCGCGCGATGTAGGAGCCGATGCACGCATACATGAAGCCGGAAAACAGCGGCACGCCGCCGATGCGAAGGAGGCTCGCTTCGGGATAAATCCACGAACCTTGCGCGGTTTTGAACACCTCCATGATGGTGCCGACGACATGGAATACCAAGATGACGAGCGCTTCTTCCCAGCGCTCGAGCTTGGTGGCGATCAGAAACACTTGAATCAGCACGGAGGCGAGAACCAAAAAATCGTAGCGCGCCAGGGGCGCGTGTTCGGGCCAGAAGAAGCGCGTGGCTAAGATCAGCGCCAGCATCAACCCGCCGAACAAGCACGCCCAGGCTTGGCGCAAGCCGAACAGCAAAAATTCATAAGCCCAGCCATGCCATTTCGAGCGCCCGGCCCATGGGTGCGCCCAGGCGTCGAACGCTTCCACGTGGGCTTTGATGCGGTCCTTGAGACTTGGCACAGGCGCTTCCCCAATATGTACCGCCGGCGTCCCTCGCCGGCAGCAACAAGCAGCAGCAAGTGCCGGCGGGGACGCCGGCGGTCCATACCCCGATCCGATATTACTTTGCCCTTCCCCTCCCCTCGCGGGGAGGGGACGTGTAGACAATGCCCATGAAGATCTGCGTCATCGGGCTCGGCATTGTCGGCCTCAGCGTCTGCGCGCGGCTGGCGCGCGCCGGCCACGATGTCGATGGGTTCGAGCAATTCGAACTGATGCACGCGCTGGGCTCTTCCCACGGCGACACCCGCATCATCCGCCTGACCCCTGGCGAGGGGGCGATCTATGCCACGATGGCGCGGCGCGCGCATGAGATTTGGCAACAATGGGAAGAGCGCGCCGGCGCGCCGCTGAACCAATGGACCGGCGGGCTGATGGCCGGGCCCGAGGGCTCCGGGTTCGTGCGCTCGTGCGCGGCGTTGGGGCAAAGCGAAAGCACGGCGCTGCTGCGCGGCGACGCCATCTATTATCTCACCCGCGGCGCGTTGGCGTTTCCACGCGAATGGGATGTGTGCCGCCAGGACGATGTCGGCATCACCTTCGCCGATCCAGCGCGTGCGTTTCTTATTAGCTACGCGGCCGAGTGTGGCGCGAAGCTGCACAACAACGCCAAGGTTGAGGCGCCGCTGGCGTCGATGACGCTCAAGATCAACGACGAGACCCAGGCGTTCGACGCCATAATCGTCGCCGGCGGCGGCTGGGCCGGCAAGCTGCTGCCGGAATTCGCCAAGCACTTCATTGTACGCCGGCGCGTTCTCGGATGGCTGCGACCGAAGCGGGCGATGACGCAGCCGCCAGTCATCTGCGTCGATAATGACGTAGGCTTATTCGGCATGCCCACGCCGGATGGGCTCTACAAAATCGGCATGCATGTGGTGGGGGACCGTGTTGACGCCGACGACGTGCGTGAACCGGACCAACAAGACGCGGCGTTGCTGATGGCGCAGGCCGAACGGCATCTGCCGCTGCATGAGCCGGCGCCGGTGAAAATGGCGCGTTGCCTCTACACCATGACAGCGGACGAGAATTTCCTGATCGCGCCCTCGCGCGCGCATCCCCGGGTGCTGATGATGTCGTGCTGCTCAGGGCACGGCTTCAAATATGCGCCGCTCTATGGCGAAATCGCCAAGGATTGGCTGGAAGAGCGCGCCACGCCAGAACTCGATGCGTTCGGTTTGGACAAACGCATCGCCAGCGCCACCGGACTGGGCGCGACCTAAGCCGGCGTCAGCGCGCCGATGCCCGGCCCCTCGTCGGGCGCGATGGTGAAAGCGGCGAGGCGGGCGGTTTCGTATTGCTTGGCGAGGATGGTGGAAACCGTGAAAAATTCCGCCATCGCTTCGCTGCGGGTCAGCGTGAGCAAGATGAAGCCGCGGCCCGCTGCGTCGGTCCATTTGACGTGCGGATTACGCGCCAGCACGCCGGCGGAAAAATCAATGCCGGCCGCGGCGAAATATTCCGCGTCGCTCGGTGAGGTGATCGAATTGGCGCCGAACTCAACGGCAACGCGGCCCGCGGCGTCGTTCAACTCGTTGGCCCAGGCGGTGTGGGTGTCTCCGGTGACGACAATAGTGTTGCCGCCGCCGGCGCGCATCTGGGCCAGCACCCGCGCGCGAGCTGCGGGATAGCCATCCCATGCGTCGGTGTTGAGCGGGATCGGCTCGCGGGTGAGATCGAGCAATTGGGTGATTCCCGGTCGTAAGCGCTCTAGGGCTTGCGCCAAGGCCGGCGGCGTCGCCGAGAGGTCAGGCGCGGCCACCGGCGCCATCAACACTTGGTTTCCGATCACCTGCCAAACCGCGCCGCTTGTGGTTGATTGGGCCAACTCGCGGTCAAGCCATTGCTCTTGCGCTTCGCCAAGGAGCGCACGTTCGGGCGCGCTGAGCAGCGCGTTGATAGCGTCCAAATCCGCGGAATAGTGAAAACCAGCGGGCAATTGCGTCGATTCCCCCAGCGCCGGGCCGACCCGGCGCCAATCATGCACCGGGACCAGTTGCGCGCCGACCTGCTCGAAGAGCGCGGGCAGCACACGCTGACCGGCGACGTCGGCCTCTTCTGGGCGCAGCGCCACCGGCGCATTGGGATTGGCGGAATTCCACCGCGTCAGCTTCAGCGGCATCTCGGTGGCGTAATCGAATTGCTTGGTGCGCGCGAGCAGCCGCGTCTCCAGCATGATCAGCGTGAACAAATCACCGAAGCGGTAGGAGCGGTTGATCGCCTCGAAGGCGCGCCCCTGTTCGGGCTCGCGGATCGGCATCCATTCGTAATAGGCTTGCAGCGCCGCGCGCTTGCGATTGGCCCACGCGCCTTCGCCTTCATCGTGATTTTCAGCGCCGCCGGTCCACGAATCATTCGCGACTTCGTGATCGTCCCACACCACGATCCACGGCGCGATCGCATGCGCGTCCTGCAATTCGCGCTCGGCTTTGTATTGCGCGTGGCGCTGGCGATAATCTTGCAACGAATTGAGTTCGACTTCCGGAGAAGGGATGCGCCCCAGCGCGATCGCGGTTTCACCGCCATAACCGGCAAGGCCATATTCGTAGATGTAATCGCCGAGGTGGACGACAACATCGACATCGTTGCGCGCGCCAAGCGCTTCGTAGGCGTTGAAGAAACCGTGCGGAAAGGACGCGCACGAGACGATGGCCAGCTTCATTTGGTTTAGCCGACCGCGCGGCAGCGTGCGGGTTTTGCCCACACCGCTTTGCTGATCACCGGCGCGGAAGCCGTAAAAATACGGCGCACCAGGGCGAAGCCCGGCGACATCGAGCTTCAAGGTGTAGTCTCGAGTTTCGTTGGCTTCCGCCACACCGGTTTTTACCACGTCGGAAAGCTCGCGGTTGCGCGCCACGATCCAGCGCACTGGCACCGGGCCTGCCCGCTCCGGCGTCACCCGCGTCCAGATGATGACGCGGTCCTCACGCGGATCGCCGGACGCCACGCCATGATTGAATGCGACCGCGCCCTCATAGGCCGGGGTTTCGATGTCCAAAGTGCAGGCCGCGGCGGTGGTAGCGCCGATGGCGCCAAGCGCGCCGCGGCGGGTAATGTTTGGCATGGCGCGGGTTCTCCCTTGGGACATTATGGAACGGGGCCAAGCCAAGCGCGAGCCCCTCCCCACGGCGTTGGCTTTTTTACGCTAACCCGGCCCGCATCGGCACAAGATCACGAGTGGCGGGGTCGCTCCAAAGCAGTCAATCAACACCCATGCTGCGATGCGGCGCGAATTCGCCGAACTCAGACGTTCGGGCGACGGCGCAAGGACTTCGTCACCGAGCGCTTTTGCACTCCGCTAGCGCCGGACAAGTCATAATTGGGACATCGTTCGGTAAAGTGTTAGCTCCCCAGTTGTTACCAGTGCACACTGGCCTTCCCTCGTGGGTGCGCCAACGTCACTCACCGCCAGGCTCCAAGACATCAGCACTGCATGCCCAACACCGTCACCATCCTTGTTATCGTGCTTGCCTATCACAGCGCCGCGTTGGCCGGATTGCTGGTTTGGCGCACACGGTTGCGGGCATTGCCGCTCTTTTTCGCCGTGCTCGCCGTCCATATGGGCGCGAATCTAGTCGAGAGCGGGGGCGCGGATATCGCACATTTTACCGGCGCGATTGGCATCCTTTATGGGCCGCTCTTTTATCTCTTCGTGCGCGAAGCCGCGATGGCCGAGCAGCCAGTCCGTTGGGCGGATGCGTGGATCGTCATCCCGTTTGCCATCGTGTTGGTGCTGCCCGCGGGAGGCATGATGCGCGCGCTCTTCGCCGGCGCCGTCACCGTTACCAGCTTGGTCGCAGCCGCCGTCACGCTGATGCGGTTTCGCGCCTCAGCGTTGCAGATCCGCGCGACCCCCGATCTCACACGCATGGACTGGCTCACCAGGGCGGTCGCCGGTTTCGTTCCGTTGGTCGGTTTCGATCTGGTTCGCTCTCTCTGGCGCGTTTCCGACAACGACGCCTTCTCGATTACTCTGGCGGGACTCGTCGTGCTGACCTCCCAGCTCGCCGCAGGCGCAGTGGGGCATGCGCGCCGCGGTGGACCCCTTGCGAGCGAAGAGCGCGCCGCCGCCAAGCCCGGCCAGAACGTTCCGCGCGCCGAGCTGGAAACGTGGTTCGCCTCCATTGAGGCGGCGATGAGCGCGGACAAGCTCTATCTGTCGCCGGGGCTGAAGTTGGCTGATCTGGCCACCGCTTCCGGGTTGACGCCGCGCGAGGCCTCGCAAGCGATCAACGCCTGTTTTGGGAAGAACTTCTCATCCTACATCAACCGCTATCGCGCTCGACATGCGCGCGATCTGCTGGAGCAAGCCGGCGGTCGGCGCACCTTGATGGAGATCGCGCTGGAATCCGGATTCAATTCCAAGACCGCCTTCAATGAGTTCTTTAAGCGCGAGACCGGGGTCGCGCCGTCCGTCTTTGCCGGTCGCAGACGTTCGCAATCATGATCCGGAATGTCCAGTTTCGCGATACAGGGCGACTTTGAGCACCGGGACGCGTCAGCTCCGCCGAGAGTTGGCGGAGGTTTCGATGTTCAAGTTTGCTGCCCGATGGGCGCTACGCCTGGGCGCGCTGGTATTTGGCCTGATTGTGTTGGCCGTGGTCGCGCTCGGCGCCAGCGTACCCTACGCAATGCTGGCGCGCTTCGATCCGGGCACGCATGGCGCTGAGGCCCAGAGGGCGTTGATCGCCAATATCGACGTCCTGACCATGGCCGACCGAGAAATCCTCGTTGACCAGTTCGTGCTCATCGAGGAGGGGCGGATCGTTTCGATTTCCGATGCACCGCCAGCGGACGCCGCCGGCTCCACGCGGATCGACGGCGATGGGCTCACCCTGATGCCCGGCCTCATCGATATGCACACCCACATTTTCGACCGCACAGATCTAGTGAACTACCTCACCAGTGGCGTCACCACCGTGCGCAACATGATGGGCATGCCGATGCACCTGCGCTGGCGTGCTGAAACCACCAGCAACGCGCTTCCCGGTCCACGCCTCGTCACCGCTTCGCCCACCTTCAACGGTGGCGAGTTCGCGCCGTTCCACATCTTCCCAAGGAGCCCGGGGGAAGCGCGCTCATTGGTCCGCCGTTATCAGGCCAGCGGCTACGACTTCATCAAGGTGTACGACGGCCTGTCGCCGGCAATTTTCTCAGCTGTGGTTGAGGAAGCGCGCAGTGTCGACCTTGACGTCGCCGGCCATTTGCCCCGCGCCATGTCGCTCGGCGACATCTTAGCCGAGGATATGGCCTCGATAGAGCACGCCGAGGAAATCTACAGCATATTGATGACGGAAGACGGCGCCGAGGCCCGGCTGGACGGCATTGTCGACCAAATCGTTGCATCACAAACCGCATTCACGCCAACCTTGGTCGCCTATCATAACCTGCAACTCGCGAACGCGGATCCCGAAGGCTTCCTCGCCTCGATCAACATGGAGCGCATTAACCCAGTCGTGCGCTTCTTCGGCCACCGCTCAACGGCGGACATCATCGCCTACGGCAAGCCAGAGCGCATCGCCCGCAAGATGCGCCTCATGACCGAGCTGACTCGCCGTCTCTACGAACGCGGCGCTGTTATGCTGCTCGGTTCAGATACCGGCCCCGCTTTCACCATCGCCGGTCGCTCGCTGCACGACGAGATTGCACTGCTTTCAGCAGCCGGCATCGACCCCTATGCTATTCTCTATAGCGGCACCGGCGCCGCCGCCGCCGCTTTGCATCGGAGCGACGAAATCGGCGTGGTCGCGCCGGGTGCGCGCGCAGAGCTCATTCTGGTTGCGGGTAATCCACTCGATGACCTTTCAACGCTCCGCCGTCCACGCGGGGTGCTGATGAATGGCCGCTATTACGATCGCGCCGCGCTCGACATCCTTGAGCAGCGCGGCACGGTCACCATGAGCACCTACGCCACCATCGGCTGGCTGCTTTGGCACCAGATCACTGGCGGCGAGGGATGAAGCGGAGGCTTTGTATTCAACATCACGCGAGGGTTGGAGACGTCTGGCGTCATATTGTTGGCGTGGCCGACGTCGCTATCGGCGTTTATTTTTTGACGCGTGCTCAGCCGGCTGTTCTGGGCCATTGGTGCTGGTTCGCTGTGGCGCAGCAAAATGGCAAGGTCGCTCCAGACCTGCCATTCCCGCCCTCTCGGGCGACCTCACGTTTTTCGCCGATTCCCGTCATCCAAAGATGGAG
>JANNFH010000263.1:0-7033 GCA_031379565.1 Alphaproteobacteria bacterium | reverse complement strand
TTCTTCAGATCCTCGATCTTGAAAATTTGGAACGCGCCACCGGCGCCAGTGATGTATGGCTACGCCATCACCTATCGCGCCGGCGCGCCCGTATTCTGGGAAGATACGCGCATCGAGGATCGTGATGGCGCCATTGCCTTTGTCGGGATGCCGGGCGGCGCGGCCGCTGTTCGGTTTCCATTGATTGAAGCTGGCGCCAACTTCGTCGTGTTCGAAAATCCAACACACGATTTTCCCCAACGCATCGCCTATGAACGCGAAGGGGATCATCTGACCGCCACCACTTCGGCGAGCCATGAGGTCGAGGATTCTAGCTACACGCGCATCGAGTGTCCGGCCGAGTTTCTGCCATGAAGGCGAGGCCCGTGCAGGTCGAATTCTAAGCCGCCTCGCGCACGCGCAACGGCGTCGCCTGGGCCGCATCGGCGCACTCGGCGACTACGCTTTCATCGGCCTCCACGAGCATGGTCTCGGCGAGAACAAGCATGTTTTCCTGGCGCTCGCGGAAAATCGCGCGCGCGACATCGACATAAGCGCGCCATGCGCTGAGCCCTATACGCGCCATCGTGATCCCCGTCGCCATCGCCGCCCTCGGCGTGACAGCGCCCCAATTCCATGGGTTGAGCGCGGGTAACGGCATCAGCGCCAACATGCTGAGATGTCTTGTTTCGCGGTCCATCGCTCCGGCTCCTGAAACCTCTAGAATAGAGTCAGAAGCATTGGTCGGACTTGATCGCGATCAAAGTCGTTTTTCAGCCGGCTCGCTTCACATTGAGTGTTGCGCCCTCGACGGCGGCGATTTCCACGGTTTCACCCGGCGCCAGCGCCTCGTCGCTGACCGCGCGCCAGATGCTGTCGTTGATTTTTACCGAGCCCACACCGTTGGCGAAGGCAGTGACAATCGCGCGCGCGCCGACCATTTGTGCCGCGCGCTCATTCAGCTGTGACGGGCCGCCCTCGCGAAGCCGGCGCAGCAGCGGACGCCCAAACAGGGTGAGCGCAATTACCAGTGCGGCGAACACCGCCAGTTCCACCGGCCAGGTCACCGGGGCAAGGTAAGCCACGGCGCCGGTCGCGAATGCGGCCACGGCAGGCCACAGCAAGTAGGTGGTGCCGCTCGCCATTTCGGCGATCAGCAAGACCAGCCCGAGTGCGAGCCAATGCTGAGGCTCAAGGCCGGCGAGCAGGGAGGCGATCATGTCCATTCATCCAATGTAGCGAACCGCGAACCCTGGCGCGAGATGCGCGCGCAAAAACGAAGCAAGAGCGGGCCTGAAGGCCCGCGGTCCGCGACTATCGCGCCGCGCCTGCCGCCGCCTCACCTTGCGCGTTGAGCGAACGCAAGCCTTCGACCAGCCCAGCCAGACCGGAAAGATCGGCCGGCACGATCACGGTGCGCTGCTGGTTGGAGCGCGCCAATTCGCCGAACGCCTCGATGTATTTGAGGCCAAGGAAATAGCGGATGGCGTTGACATCGCCCTTGGAAATGGCGGCGGACACCGCCTCGGTGGCCTTGGCCTCGGCATCTGCGGAGCGTTCGCGCGCTTCGGCGTCTCGGAACGCGGCTTCGCGCCGCCCTTCCGCTTCCAGGATCGCCGATTGCTTGGCCCCTTCGGCGACCAGAATCGCCGATTGTTTCTGGCCTTCCGCCTCAAGAATTAGCGCGCGCCGTTCGCGTTCGGCTTTCATCTGCCGCGCCATCGCCTGGGTAAGATCCGGCGGCGGGGTCAAATCCTTGATCTCGACCCGCATCACCTTGGCGCCCCATGCGTTTGTGGCCGCGTCGATAACCGTCAGCAGGCGCGCGTTAATGGAATCGCGTTGCGAGAGCACTTCGTCGAGGTCCATCGAACCGACCACGGTGCGCGCATTGGTGAGGCACAGATTGAGAATGGCGAGGTTAAGATTTTGCACCTCGTAGGCAGCCTTGGAGGCGTCGATAATCTGCATGAACACCACCGCATCGACAGAGACGACGGCGTTGTCCTTGGTGATGACATCCTGGCGCGGCACGTCGAGCACCGTTTCCATCATCGACAAGCGCCGCCCGATGCGGTCGACGAAAGGAATCAGAAACGAAATGCCGGGGCGCAGCGTGCGGATGTAGCGGCCGAAGCGTTCGACAGTCCATTGCTGGCCTTGGCTAACGACCTTGATAGCGCTGAAGGCAAGCACCACCGACATGAAAGCAAAAATCATCGCTACAACGCTGCCGTCGAACATTCTGCTCGTCCTTGCTCTTGGTGAAGCTCAGCTTAATTGACCGAGCATGTGCTCGGCGCTGGAAACTTTGTATTCACCAGCTTCTTCAACGTTTAGCGTTTCTACCACCCCGTTATTGACGATCATTGAATAGCGCTTCGAGCGCAGGCCCATGCCGAATTTTGAGAAATCGGCATCCAGGCCGACGGCCTTGGCAAAGGCGCCAGAGCCGTCCGCCAGCATCAGGATGTCTTCGCCGACATTCTGATCTTTGGCCCAGGCGGCCATCACGAAGTGATCGTTAACCGATGTACAGGCAATGGCATCGACACCCTTGTCTTTAAGTTCAGCCGCCTTTTCGCGGAAGCTCGGCAAATGCCGCGCCGAACAGGTTGGCGTGAACGCGCCGGGCACCGCGAACAGCGCCACCCGCTTGCCCCCGAATAGCTGCGCCGTTGTCATTGGCTTCATGCCGTCGCCGCCTGGCACGTTGAAAACGGCGTCCGGCAGCTTGTCCCCGACATTGATCATCAAATCCTCCTGAACTGGTTCCGCCTATCTAGGGCGCCTTAGCCCCTTGCGCGAGGCTGGCGATGGCGACAGCATCAGCGCCATGAGCGATACCCTCGCAGGCAAGCTTCTGGTGGCGATGCCGGGGATAGGCGATCCCCGCTTCGATCGCTCGGTGATCATGCTGTGCTCGCACAATGCCGAACACGCCATGGGGGTGATGGTCAACAAGCCCAAGACTGAGCTGACGCTAGGAGAGGTCCTTGGCCATTTCGGCATCGCCAGCGGCGAGGAAACCGCCGGCCTGATCGTGCTGGATGGCGGCCCCGTGCGGCCAGACCGCGGCTACGTGCTGCACTCGGAGGACTTCGCCGCCGGCGGCAACACCCAGAGCGTGGCCCCTGGCATCCGCCTCACTTCGTCGCGCGATGTCCTCCAAGCGGTGGCCGGCGAAAAAGCGCCTGCCCGCTTCGTGCTCGCACTCGGCTGCGCCGGCTGGGGCGCGGGGCAGATCGAAGAAGAGCTGAAGCAAAACGCCTGGCTGGTAGTCGACGCCAGCGACGCCATCGTCTTCGCGGCCAAGCACGAAGACAAATGGGCCGCCGCCATCCGCACGCTTGGCTTTGATCCAGCGCAGCTGACGGGCGAGATGGGGCGGGCGTAAGGCGCGGCGATCGTGATTACCAAGCGGTGAAGACGCTCTTACCGCAATTTCAAGCGCCTTGTGTCATACACGCCCATTGGCCGGGCCTGAGCATACTTGTGCATTGGATTGATCATCTCCGCTACATCGGCCCCGACCGCCGGGAACGGCGCTTGGGGTTGCGCATTGTAGAACGCCGCCGCGAAGCGTGCGTGAGCGCGCCGCCCCCGCTCGGCGCCGCGATCCGGCATCTGCGCGCGCGGGTTCCCGAAGCCGATGAAGCGGCGGGCCGACAAGCGCTTTGCCGGCGTGCACGGGCCGTCGCCTTGCTGGCAAATGCCTATATGAACCGCGCCGTCGGCGACGTGCTGATGGCATTGGTGCGAAAGTTGGAAGCGCCGGTCGGCGCCAGCACCGATCCGCGGGCCGACATCTACGCCGAGCTGGATCGTGTAGATTCATTGCTCCTACAGGCGTCGGAAACGCCCAGTCGGTAATTGACGCGCTCAGCTCGCGCCGTTGACGATGCCCCACAGCACGTGATCGCGCCATTGGCCGTTGATTTTGAGATAGCCGGCGGCTCTTCCCTCGTGGGTGAAGCCGGCTTTTTCCAGCACCCGGCGCGAGGCGACATTCTCCGGCTGGCACGCCGCCTCGACGCGGTGGAGGTCAAGATCCTCGAAGGCGTAGCGCACGCAGACGCGCACGGCGGCAGTGATATAGCCTTTGCTGGCGAAGGCCTGACCTGACCAGTACCCAAGCGAACCGGTCTGGGCGACGCCGCGGCGGACGTTGCTTAACGTCACCCCGCCGGTCATCGCGCCATCTTCCTCGCGGAACACGAACAGCGCATAGGCTTTATCGTCACGCGCATCTTCGGCGTAACGGCGCAATTTGTAGCGGAACGAACCACGCGAAAGCTCGTCGGCCGCCCAGGTGGGCTCCCATGGGGTCAAGTAGCCGCGACTGGTTTCGCGCAAGCCTGACCATTCAGCATAATCACGCGCTTCAGGCGCGCGCAGGAACACGCCCTCGCCGTCGATCCGCCGCGCGGCGTCACCATCCCTGCGCATCACCACCATGTTGGGAAGTTCCTCGCCGCCGCCTCAGACATGTTAGACCGCTTCCTGATCGGAAAACCGCACACACTTTTCCGGGAAGCGGTCGTGCAGGCCGCTCATCGTGCATGAAACGCGCCGAGGGCGCCATGCCCCGCTTTGGGGCCAATTGCGGCTGCGCAGGCCGGCCCCGCCAGCGCCGCTTGCGCGATGGCGCGCACGGCATCGGCATCGACGGCCTCGACCCGTGCGCGAATTTCATCGAACGGAATCAACCGGTCGCGCAGAAAGGCTTGCCCGGCGCGCGCTTCGGCCCGTGCCGATGGCGCTTCCCGGCCCATCAGCAATTGCGCCTGCGCCACAGCCTTTGCCCGCTGCATTTCCGCGGTAGTTGGTCCGTTCTTCGCCAACGCTTCCAATTGGGCGGCGACGATCTCGGCGACCTCGCGTGCGTTCGCCGCCGAGCAGCCGGCATAAACAATCAGGCGCCCGTCATCCTCAAACGTCTCCAAGAAGGCGTCGATGGCGTAGACGAGGCCCCGCGTTTCACGCACCTCCTGGAACAATCGCGAGGACATGCCGCCGCCGAAAATCTCCGCCATCAGCCGCGCCGCGTTGAGCCCCTCCGCCCCCGCCGGCGGCGCCGGCCATGAGAGCACCAGATGGGTTTGCTCCAACTTGCGTGTTTCGCTCACCGCACCGGCGTGCGGTGTGGCGGGCGATCGCGACTGCACTGGCTTTTGCGCCAAGCCGCCGAAGCGGCGCTGTATGGTGTCGAGCACGGCGGAGCGGTCGAACGCGCCGGCTACCGAGACAACAACGCGTTCGGGCGAAAGGTGGGCGTCGCGAAAGCCTTCGAGCGAAGCGATGCTGAGCCCGGCGACGCTGGCCTCTTCGCCGAGGATAGGCCGCCCCAGCGGCTGGCCCCGATAGAGCACACTTTGGTGGAGCACAAACACCCTGTCGTCGGCCACATCGAAGGCTTCGCCGCGCTCTTGGGCGACGACGCCCTTTTCTTTTTCCAGCTCCGCTGGCGCCCAATGGGGCGCGAGCAGAATATCGGCGATGAGATCGAGTGCGAACGGCGTGTGCTCGGCGATCATGCGCGCGTAATAGGCGGTGCGCTCATGGGAGGTGCCCGCGTTCAACACGCCGCCGACAGCTTCGATGGCTTCGGCGAATTGGCGCGCATCACGCGCGCCCGCGCCCTTGAACGCCATATGTTCGAACAAATGCGCGACGCCGTTTTCCTCCGCCCGCTCCCAGCGCGCGCCGACCCGTTGCCACACGCCGAGCGCCGCACTGGCCAGGCCCGGCATCGGGTCGAGCGCCACGCGCACGCCATTGGGCAGGCGAATGAGTTCAAGTTCGGACATGGCGGTTATCAATCTTCCGGCGGACGTGGCGGCGCGAAAGCGAGGCGCCCAACGCTGATATGATAGGCCAGGTAAATCACAATCAACACCAGCGCGAGCCCGTACCAGGTGAGCGCATAGCCCAGATGCCGCGCCGGCGGCAGCGGATCGACCCCAGGCGCGTGCGCGAACGGGTTCGCATCGGCGCGCCCGTCGGGGCCGATATAGGTGGCGGTCAGATAATAATCCGCCACGTTGTCGAAGCCCGCGTTTCGCCCCATGGCCGGCAGATCGATCGCGAACCACAAACGCTGCAAGGGCCGCGGCGCCAAAGTTAGCGGCGCCGGTGGGTCGGGGCGAACCGAGGCGCCGCGGATCGGCGCATCAAAGCGAAGCGCTGGCGAGATGCGCACCTCGCGTGGATTGGGCGGCGTGATTTCGGCAATGAAATCGGAATCGACGAAGACAATCTGGTCGCCGTATTGCACCGGCGCGAATACGCGCCAGCCTTGTTCGTGGGTGTCGGGACGCAGGCCGTAGACAAACTGGATGCCCGCTTCGATCGGCGCGTAATTGGCCATCGTCATTTCCGCCACTGGCGCTTCGGCCGCGGCGAGTTTGGTTTCGTATTTCTCCCACTGCCAGCGTCCAAATATGACAAGGCCAACCAGCGCCATGAACGTCAGCACGGTCATCAATAGGAGGGGTCGGAATCTGATCTTGTGAGGTCGGTATTGGTGGCCGCGCCTGCTTTATGTTTCCATTGCAGCGCGAACAAGATGCCTTTGAAAGCCGGCAGCAAGGTGAGGCACAAAACGATCGTGGCGATGAACGAGAGCGTCAGCGCCAACCAGCCCGCAAGATGCAGCCCAAATTGCAGGATGATCAGCAGCGGCACGACAAGGGCGCCCACGATCAAGATCACGAATACTGTTGGCCCGTCGCCGGCATCGGCGCCGCGAAAATCCGCGCCGCAGACATTGCAACGATCGGCGATTTTTAAATAGGCCGAGAACATCCGCCCCTGCCCGCATTGCGGGCAGCGCCCGCGCGAGCCAGTCAGAAACGGAGATGGGGGCGGCGTGGTCAGGGCGTGCCCGATGTGAGCTGCGTCCTTCTCCCCTTGTGGGAGTGTTGCGAAATTGGCGAATTGTGATTCCCTGTGTGGCGGATGCCTGGGAGTCGGCGATGTCGGTGAAGCATACGGGTCAGCTGAGTTTTGCGGAAGCGCTGGTTGGCGAGGGTGTTGGACGCAACGCGCGGCT
>JANNFH010000262.1:0-3867 GCA_031379565.1 Alphaproteobacteria bacterium | reverse complement strand
AGCGTGACCGCTTGGCAACGCCATGCTATGTCCGCTCGCCGAGGGAACAGGCTGCGGGCTAGCCAGATTCTGCTGCGCCTGCGCAATGGAGGGTAGAATGCGTCGAACTTTCAAAGCATTGGCGATTACAGCGGTGCTTGCGGCGGGGTTGAGCGGGACCGCCTGGGCGCAGCCCAGAGCGGCAGCCAGCACCACACCGCAAGTGCCTCGCTGCGCCGTCAATCTCGGCACCATTTCGATTCAGAACGGCGATAGCGCCGGCTGGACCGGCTACCGGCTGCAGCCGCCAGCGGCGCTGCTCCGGGTGGTGGTGCAGCAATCGGCCTGCTTCACCATCGTTGAACGCGGCGCCGGCCTCGATGCGGCCATGCGTGAACGCGAACTTTCCGGCAGCGGCAATCTGCAACAAGGCTCCAATGTTGGCGGCGGGCAAATCCGCGCGGCCGATTATGTGATGCTCGCGGACGTTGTTGCGCAAGACAACAATTCCAGTGGCGGCGGCTTTGGCGCGGCGCTTGGCGGGGTTGTCGGCGGGCGCCTTGGCGGCGTGATCGGCGGTCTCGGCGCGCGTTCGCAAACCGCGCAAACCACGCTGACGCTCACCAACGTGCGCACGACGGAATCCTATTCCACCGAAGGCAACGCCCAAAACCGCAATTGGACCTGGGGCGGCGTCGGTTTCCTCGGCGGCGGCGGCGTCGGCCTTGGCGGCTACACCGATACCGAAATCGGCCGCGTCATCACCATCGCCTTCATCGACGCCTACACTTCGCTGGTTCAGCAAGCAGGCGGGGGGCCCGCGATCGCCGGCGCGCCGCGCGAAACCTATCGCGTCACCAGCTCGACACAGCTCCGTTCAGGTCCCGGCTCGGGCCAAGTGATGCGCAATTTGCAATCGGGTGCGATCGTCTATCCTTCGGGCGAACGCAACGGCATGTGGTGGCGCGTGACCGACGAAAACGAGAATGATGGCTGGGTCAACAACGACGATCTTGCGCCAGCGCAATAGGCGTAACGCCAGTCTCTGCCAAATGAACGGCCGGCGCCTGATGGGCGCCGGTCGTTTCGTTTTGCGCCGCCCGCTGCGCGCGCGTCTGACCGAGTTGCTGCGCCAAGGTGGTCTTAGCGCTCGCTTTTGGGCTTGCTGCCGGTTGCGGCGCCGACACGCACGCCGCTGCGCCCGGCCAGGAAATCTGCGACGTAGGGTTGGAACGAGGCGGCGCTGACCGCGACATAGAGAAACGGCCCGCCCGGATTGGAACGGAAGCTCGAATCGACGCCAATGACGTCGTAGCCCGCGCCATTGCGCACCATGAAGGACGAGCCTGAATCGCCACGCGTCGTGTCGCATTCGTGCATGAAGGTATTGTCGCGGTGAAAATCGACAATGTGGCAGCGCAGATGCCCGGTGAGCAGCTCGCCCGTGTCCCAGGCGTAGCCGGCTTGGTACAAATCGGCCGCCAAGACCTGAGCGCGCGGCTGCGCCGTCAGATTTTGTACGCCGGCAAAGCCGAGCCGCTCGCCGAGCGGCTGGTCTAGCCGGAGCAGCGCCCAATCCAAGCCGTCAATATCGTCGCTGTTGGAAAAGCGCTGGTAATTGAAACGCGGGTCAACCTGATAGGCGATGACGCGCGCTTCGAACGGCCCGCCCGGCACGCCCGGCGCGGTGGTGAAGCGCCCAGCGGCGTTGACGCCGTTATCGGTATGGATGCAATGCGCCGCCGTGACTGCAACGTCGCGGCCAATCAAGGTGGCGGTGCAGCCTTCGCCAGTGTCGAGTTGCAATTCGCCGACGGCGCGCCACGGAAACTGCGTGACATCCACGCGCTGGCGGTCGTCGCGGCCGAAGAAGTGGTCATTGATCGACATCGGGCGCTGCCGGCCGTGGCAATCGGTGCGATCGGAATGCGCGGCGCAGCTCCCGCTGCCGTGGCCCGGTTCCTCGCAGACGGCGTTGAAGGCGGTGGCGCAAGCGTCGTTGGCGTTGCGCATCCAGGCTATGTCGCCGCAATCGGCATGGTCGGTGCCTTGAACGCAGGCGCCGGTGCCAAAATTGGGTTCGTCACATTCATGATCTCGGGCCCATCGGCAGGAATCGTTTTCACCCTCGCGGAGTGCGCGGCAATCGGAAACATCGGTGCCTGGCCGGCAGGCGCCGGTGCCGATGTCGGGATCGTCGCACTCGTTATCGTTGGCCCAGCGGCAGCTGTCGTCGCCGCCTTGGCGCGGCGGTTTGGCCCGCGCCTGTTTGGCCAACAACGGATCGATGGTTTCCGCGCGCGCCGAATAGATCGCGCCGAGGTCGGCGTTAGCGAGCAAGTGGCTCCCCGCCAGGCACGCCCCAATCAAAGCCGCCGCCATGACAATCCGCATCTGTCCCCCACGCTCAAGTTGCGGCGCAGCGTATCGTGCCGGCGACGCCCGGGAAAGGGCGCATAGCCGTTGCGCAGGCGGCTTGATCTTGGGCGCCGGCTCTGGAACAAGCGCGCATGTCTTCGCCGATCCTCTACCTTGGCAACAAGAATTATTCGTCCTGGTCGATGCGTCCCTGGCTGGCGTTGAAATGGGGCGGGTTGGCATTCGAGGAGCGCGTGATCCCGCTCGGCGGGGAGGGCTACGGCAAATCCAAAATTAGCGAAGTGCTCGCGGTCTCGCCCAGCGGGCGGGTGCCGGCGCTGCATGTCGATGGCGTCGTTGTGCATGACAGCCTGGCGATCTGCGAATGGGCCGCCGAGCGGGCGCCATCGCTATGGCCGGCGGAAACCGGCGCTCGCGCGCTGGCGCGCTCGGCCGCCGCGGAAATGCATTCCGGGTTCGTAGGCTTGCGCAACGATCTCTCCATGAATGTGCGCCGCCGTATGACGCGCGCGCCGGCTATTTCCGACGCCGCCCGCGCCGACCTCGACCGCTTTTTCAATCTGTGGAGCGGCTTGCGCAGCGCGTACGCTTTGGGCGGGCCCTTCTTGTTCGGCGCCCGCTCGATTGCCGATGCAATGTACGCGCCCGTGGCCACGCGTCTGCGCACCTATGCCATTTCCCTCCCGCTTGAGGCGCAAACCTATTGCGACGCCATTTTCGCTGACGCCGCATTCAAGCAATGGGAAGAAGGCGCTATCAAAGAACCGTGGACGATTCCGCAAACAGAGAGCCTCTACCAATGATCACGCGAATAATGGCGATGGCCGCACTGATGATGCTTGCCGCGTGTAACGGCGACAGCGGGGGCGTCATGCGCGAGATTGAAAAGGCGGAACAAGCGCAGACGCACTCCGCCGAACAAGCCGCCGGAGGGGCGCAAGCCTTCCTCGATTCCGTGCGTGCGCAGCCGGGCGTCGAAGCGCGGCCTTCGGGTTTGCTGCTGGAATTTCGCCACCATGGTTCAAATCAAGCGCTGCCGCGGCCGAGCGCGGCGGCGCAGGCGCTGGTGCATTATGAAGGTCGCCTCGCAGACGGGACCGTGTTTGATTCCTCGTTCACGCGGAACGAACCGGCGCAGTTCCCGCTGCAGGCGGTGGTGCCTGGATTTTCCGAAGCCATCCAGCAGATGCGGCCCGGCGATGAAGTGGTGGCCACTTTCCCGATGGAATTGGGCTATGGCGCGGCAGGGCGCCCGCCGGTGATTCCACCAGCTGCGCCGCTGCAATTCCGCATCGTGTTGCTGGCGTTCCAGGAGCCGGGCGGGCAATTGGTGCAAGCGCCGCAATGATGATCTTGTCCTTCTCCCCCTGTGGGAGTGTTGCGAAATTGGCGAATTGTGATTCCCTGTGTGGCGGATGCCTGGGAGTCGGCGATGTCGGTGAAGCATACGGGTCAGCTGAGTTTTGCGGAAGCGCTGGTTGGCGAGGGTGTTGGACGCAACGCGCGGCT
>JANNFH010000248.1:0-1688 GCA_031379565.1 Alphaproteobacteria bacterium | reverse complement strand
CCGCCGTGGTGGGGCGTGGCTCAGGGCGCGTTCGCGCCGACTGCCTTCTCAACGGAAGCGTGCGCGCTTCAAGTGCAGACCTATGCCTTGGGCACCCATTCCTGCGACGGGCACATCCCCGGGCCCGGGCAGGGCTGTCCGGGGAAAGTTATCCATAGCACAACTCGATCTGGTTGGGGTGGTGTTTGGGGCGGGGTTTGGAGGCATTGACGTCGGGTGGTTTGTCGATGCGGGCGATGGGTTTGCGCACGAACAGGCAAGCGCCGGCCAATTCGGCGAAGCGCAGCGCCGGCAGGGCGAGGCGGTGCGCGCGCGCGGCGATGCGCAGGAGCAGGAAGGCGATCATGGCGGCAAGCGTTTGCAGGCGCACCGCGTTTTCGCTGCGTCCCAGGAAGGCGCGCAGCTTCAGGTGCTGTTTCAGCCAGCGGAACAGCAATTCGATGTCCCAGCGCGTCTTGTACAGAAGCGCGATGTCGAGCGCCGAACTGGTCACATCGTTGCTGAGAATGGCGATCACCTTGCCATTGGCGCGGCGCACGCGCACCAGGCGCAACGGCATGTCGAGTTTGGAATCTCCCTTGCTGGCGAGCTTGACATCGGCGTCCTCGAAGATCTCGAAAGTTCCCCCGCCCGCTTCGCCCTTGACCTCGCCGAGCGGACGCCGCGCCAGCGTTGTAAAGCGCGCGTTGGTTTTCGGTCGGGTCACGAAAAAACCCTTGCCGGCGTGGATTTTCGCCCACCAGCCGTAATCGCAATAGGCCTTGTCGAACACGTAGGTCGCACCGGCTTCGATCGATGTTTGGCGGCCGATTTCGACATCGTTGACATTGGCGTGGGTGATCTCGACGCGGCGGGGATGCGCCTGGGTCGTGGACGACGTGCATCTTCAGCCCGCGCGTGCGCCCGTTCCAGCGCGCCCAGGCGCACATCTCGCCGAGCGGGATCGGCGTGGAATCGATCAAGCGGATCATCGCCGCGCCCTCGCGTTTGAGCGCGCGCTCGGCGTGCTTGGACAAAGCCGCGAAAGTCTCGGCGAACACGTCCGCGGGCCTGCGCGCATTGGCGTCGGCCAGCGTCGAGCGCGCCAGCTTGCCCGCGCCCAAATGATAATGATGATGGGCGCTCGCGTTCCACGCGGTCTCAAGCGCCCGCAAGCTCGGCGCGCCCGACAATTGCGCAAACACCAGAGCGACCAGATGATCCCAAGAGTTGAAGCTCTTGTCGTAGGCGTCGCCGTCATGGCGCGCCACGCTCGCCGCGAAGGCGCGCCGATCAAGCGGCTTGAGCAGGGTCTGGAAGATGCTAATCTCAAATCGCATGCCCGGCCCTTTTCTGAGTCTCGACAACCAGAAAATACCAGGCTTCGCCTTGAAACGCCGGGCATGCAGCCGCGACAAATGGAATCTTCCCCGGACAGCCCTGCCGAAGCCCGCGGAAACTTCCGCGAAGACCGCGCCGAAGCCATCAAAACCGTAACCGGGAGGATTCTTTGAATGACCCTGTGCCCGCGCGGCCCTTTCTTGTGCAGCGCAGCATATTGGGAGGGTGAGGAAAAAATCAAACTAAACAGACGAATAGCTATTGTCACTTGCGCGTTGTGCAATGCAGCACTAACTTTGTTGCGTTGCAGCGTTTCGCGACGCTGCTGCCGCCCCAATCGGGCGTTTCCTCCCTATTACCTTTGCCGC
>JANNFH010000244.1:0-25518 GCA_031379565.1 Alphaproteobacteria bacterium | reverse complement strand
CGTCCGCGCGGTCTTGAGATTGAGCGCGGGATAATCGCCCAAGGTGAGCTTGACCATCCGCCCATTCACCCGTCGCTGCACGATGAAGCTCTTGTGGCCCTTGTCGGTGACCCGGAGCCCCAGCGAGGGGACGAGCGCGTCCCAAAGCAGCGCGCGGGCGCCGGCGGGCGCGGGCTTGGCCGCCTCCAGAGCGGCATTGGTGAGGACCATTCTTGCCGGCAATGTTGTGCTCCTGTCTGCCAGTCTGGTGCTCTCGTTTTTTAGTCTGGTGCTCTTCGGGGTAACGCTTGGGGTAACACGAAGGCCTGTGCTCCAGCGTTACCCCAGGCGCCGCGATGTTACCAGAGCGCGCGAATAAAACGCCAAAAAGCATAGCAGTGCAAAATCGGAGCTTCAGTCTTGTGGACCCCTGAAAAGTCGTGTGCACAGTCTGGGGGACTGGGGGTCGAGAGTTCGAATCTCTTCGCTCCGACCAAGCTTGGTTGATATTCCCCCGCCCGGGGCGTTGCAGGTCGGTAAGGTTCCGCAGCAGCACGGCGACATCGACGGCCCGCGCCGCTTCCTTTAAACTATCCCCAAGGCGTGCTGCGGACGTGAAGCCGGCTGAGCCGACGGCGCGCCAGCTCTCGTCTTGTTGAAACGGTGGGGTAAGTGGCAGGCGAGACAAAAACCGCGGAACCGCTGCGGCGCGCATTGACGGCGTCTCGGGGCATCTTGACCTGGGCGCTGGTGTTCGCCGCCGCGGTTAACCTGCTTTACCTCTCGCCGTCACTCTACATGATGCAGGTCTATGACCGCGTCCTGCTGACGGGCGGGTTGCTGACGCTCGTCTTCATCAGCGTGGTGCTGCTTTTCGCGCTGGCGACGCTATTCTTCCTCGACACCATGCGTACGCGGCTGATGGCGCGAATGAGCTTGCGCATCGACCGGCTGCTGTCGCCGCACTTGCTGGAGGCGGCGCTGGCGCAAGGCGGGCGCGGCGGGGATTCCCGCAAGGCGCAGGCGCTGCGGGAATTCGACACCTTGCGGCAATCCTTGGTCGGACCGGCGGCGATGGCGATGCTCGATGCGCCCTGGGCGCCACTCTACGTCGTGGTTTGCTTCATGATCCATCCTTGGATCGGCGCCCTGACCTTGCTGGGCGGCATCACGCTCGTTGTCGTCGCCGTTATCAACGAAAGCGCGTTGCGCGAATCGCTCCGCGAGGCCAGCAGCCTGGCGCCAAAAATCTACGCGGCGCAGGAAGCCGATGGCGCGAGCGCGGAAACCATCCGCGCGCTTGGCATGCGCCGAGTGCTGATCGAGCGTCAATTATCCAGCCGCTCTGAACTCAACGTGCTGCAGACCTCCTCCTTGTTTCGCAGCCAGGTGTTTACCTCGATTACGCGCTTCATTCGGATGGCGCTGCAATCGGGCGTGTTGGGGCTTGGCTCCTATCTCGCGATCGAGCGACAGATTTCGCCTGGTGCGCTGATCGCCGCTTCAATCTTGGCCGCGCGCGCGTTGGCGCCGTTGGAGCAAATCGTCGGCGCCTGGCGCCAGATTGGGCAGGCGCGCAACGCGTTTAGAATGGTCAATGACGCTCTGGCTGCAAATGCGACCGCACGGGACTTCACGGCCCTGCCAGCACCCAAGGGCGATTTGCGTATCGAGCGCATTGGCGTGCGGCTGCCCGACAGTGATCGCATTATTCTAAACGATGTCAGCTTAACGATTGCGCCGGGTGAGCTGCTCGGCGTGGTCGGCCCCACCGGCGCGGGCAAATCGACGTTGGCGCGTGTGGCTGCGGGCGCGCGGGCGCCGGAGGTGGGCGCGGTGCGCTTGGATATGGCCAATTTCGCCGATTGGGACCCAGAAGCGCTTGGGCGCCACGTCGGCTATCTGCCTCAGGAGATCGGTCTGCTGGCTGGCACGATTACCGAGAACATCAGCCGCTTTACGGCGCGGACAGAAAGCAATTCCAACGCCATTGATCTGGCGGTGGTGGAGGCGGCGCGTTCGGCCGGCGCGCACGAATTGGTGCTGCGCATGCCTCAGGCTTACGACACCAAACTCGGACTGGGCGGCGGCGGCATTTCGCCCGGTCAGGCGCAGCGCATCGCCCTTGCCCGGGCGCTGTTTCGCAATCCGGCGCTGTTGGTTCTCGACGAGCCAAACGCGCACCTTGACGGAGAGGGCGAGGCGGCTTTGGTCGAAGCGGTTAGAGCTGCCAAGACGCGCGGCGCGGCGATTTTGATTGTTGCGCATCGCGCTGGCGTGCTCGCTGTGGCGGACAGGTTGCTTGTGCTGCGCGATGGGCGCGTCGAAATGGTCGGCCCACGCGAGGAAATCAGCCGCCGCCTTGCGGGCGCGCAAGCCGACGGCGGCAATCTTAAACCAATGCGCCCGCGGGAGGCGCAGACATGAAGGCCGATGCCCTTCCTCCAGCTCGGCCCGTCGCCCGTATCAATGATGACGAGCGCCCAGAGACCCGGGCGGGTCTCGTCGCACTGGTCGCGTTTTTTGGCGTGTTCCTCGGCTGGGCGGCGTTTGCACCGATGGATGCGGCGGTGGTGGCGCCTGGCGTGGTCGTCGTGTCGGGTAATAGGCAAACGGTTCAGCATCGTGATGGCGGCGTCATCTCGCGGCTTGAGGCGCAAGACGGCCAGCACGTGCAGCGCGGTGATTTGCTGATCGAGTTGGCGGACGCTGAAGTGATCGCGCAGGAACAAGCGCTGGCATCGCAATTGATCAACCTCACCATGCGCCGCTCCTACTTGCGGGGCGAAGCCGCGCGCGCCCAAACCATCGAACGGCCAGCTGAATGGGCCATTTTGCCACCCGAATATGTCGCTCAGGCCGACGCCGAATACGCGCGCTACAGCGGGCGCCGGAGTGATGCGCGAATTGCCGGCTATGCGCCAGAAATCGCCAATGTATCGGCGCAGGAAGCGTTGTTGCGCGAGGAATTGTCGGGCATGCGCCAATTGGCTGATGAGCAATTAGTGCCGCTGACGCGCATTCGTTCGCTCGAGCGCGGGCTGGCCGAATTGAACGGCCGGCGCGCGGAATTACTGTCGCGGCGGGCCGGGGAATTGCGACAAATCGAGGCGCGGGTCGCGGAGATCAACCCGCAATTAGTGATGGCGCACCAGGCGCTGGAGCGCTCGCGCATCCGCGCGCCGGCGTCAGGCGTGGTGGTCGGCCTTGCCGTGCACACAATTGGGGGCGTGCTCCGCGCGGGCGAGAGGGTACTGGATATCGTGCCTGAGAATCAGCCGCTGGTGATCGAGGCCCAGGTCGATCCCCGTGACGCCGACGATCTGCGCGTTGGCCAGGACGTGGAGGTCAGGATAACTGCATTTTCTGGGCGCAACTTGCCGCTTGTGCATGGGCGCGTGACTCAGGTTTCCGCAGATCGTTTTACCGATCAGAACACTGGGCGTGGTTATTTTACCGCGTCGGTTGAAGTGCCGTCGGCGGAATTGCGCCAGTTGGAGGGAAGCGCCGGCGTGGGGCAGCGTCAATTGCGGGCTGGGCTGCCAGCGGAAATCGTCGCGCCGACACGTAAACGTACGGCGCTGCAATATCTGATCGAGCCGCTCAATCAGGCGCTCTGGCGGTCGTTCCGGGAGACATGATTGCGCCATGAGATTTGAAACCGCCTTCCTGGCGACGCTGAGCGTGTGTTTGGCCGCGTCGATGAGCGCGCGGGCCGAGACCCTCGAGGACGCCATCGCCGCGGCCTACCGCAATAATCCGACGCTGGCCGAGGCGCGCCTCTCAGTGCGTTCCGCCAGCGAAGAGCGCGTGCAGGCGCGCGCCAATTACGGGCCGCAAGTCGATTTCACCGCCGACTACACGGTGCGCCGGCTCGAAACCGAGGGCCGCGGCATATTCGGTTTTTCCGCCACCCAGAATGATCTCTCGGGCCGGAATTTGTCCTTGCGCGGCGTCCAGGGGATTTACGTGGGCGGGCGTCGCCGGGCGCAGAGCGACCAAGCGCGCGCCGCGGTCGGCCGCGCCCAGGAGGGTTTGCGCCAGGCCGAACAAGAAGTGTTGCTGCGGACAATCGCCGCCTACGCCGATGTGTTGCGCGATCTCGAAGCGGCGCGTATTCGGCGGGCCTTTTCGGATGGCTTGGCGCAGGATCTTCGCGGCACGCAGCGGCGCCTCGATGTCGGCGACGTCACCCGCACCGATTTGTCACAATCGCAAGCCCGGTTGGCGCGCGCTCGCGCTGGCGAGGTTATAGCGCGCGCCAATTTGGAGGGTTCGCGGGCGACTTACGAGGCCATTGTCGGCGAGAGCCCGGTGGAACTGGCGCCGCTCGAAGCAGCGCCGCTGCCTCCGGCCAGTGTCGAGGAGGCGGTCGCCGAGGCTGAAAGCGCCAATCCGCGCTTGCTGCAATCGAGACAAGAAGAAGCGTCCGCTCGCGCCCAGGTCGGTATTGAGCGCGCCACGCTGGAACCCAATCTCAACGTAATCGGTTCGGTCAATTACGCCGAGGACCTCTCGTCTGAAGGTGATTTGTCCCAGGGGGCGCAACTCACCGCGCGGCTGTCGGTGCCGCTCTATGAGGGCGGATTTGGCGCCTCACGGATTCGGCAGAGCCGGATTGATGTGCAGCGCGCCGAGCAGCGGACCGAGGCGGTGCGCCGGCAGGTGGTGGCGAACGTCGTCTCCGCATGGCACGATCTTGACGCCGCAGTGCAAGTGATGTCGGCGGCGCGCGTGCAATTGGAAGCCGATGAAGCGGCGCTGAATGGTGTTCGCCGCGAGCAAGGGGTGGGCTTGCGCAGCACGCTCGATGTCCTGAACGCGCAGCAGGAATTGCTGGATTCCCAGCTCTCGGTGGTGCGCGCTGAGCACGATGCGTATCTCGGCGTGTTCCAAGTGCTCGTGGCCATGGGCGCGCTCGATCTCAACGCTGTCGGCATGGAGAGCGAACTCGGTGGGCCGAGCGCGCGCTAGTCCTGCAACTCGCCGCCCCGCATCCATCTGAACATTGGTTTCAGCGGGATCACCCAAACCAAGCCAGCGATGGCGAAGTAGACCAGAAGCGCCCAGGCCGGCAGCGATGGCGCAAGGGCTACCCCGATCGCAGCGGCGGCGGCGGTATAAAGCGCCAAATAGGCCAGCAGGGCGGCGCATCCCAGCGCCTTGCGCGCGCGTGAGCCCATGAAACTCGCTCCTGCTCTGGTTGGCTGCGCGACGGCGCGCCGCAGCCTTGCGAGCGTCCGAAGGCTCTATGTCAATGCCTGTGGAGACCGCAAGCATGTTTGATGCGAACACGCCAGCGCCGCGCCAGCCCCTGGTCGGTGCTTGGCTGATCCTCGTATGCGTCTTGGTGTTTGCGATGGTAATGGTTGGTGGGGCGACCAGGCTTACCGATTCGGGCCTATCGATCACCCAGTGGGATCTCGCCAAGGGGTTGATGCCGCCGCTAAGCGCCGAGCGCTGGGCCGCAGAGTTCGCGCGCTATCGCCAGACCGCTGAATACCAAATGCAGAACCAGGGCATAAGCCTAGGCGCGTTCCAGTACATCTATTGGTGGGAGTGGGCGCATCGCTTTCTGGGCAAAATGCTGGGACTCGCCTTTGCGCTGCCGTTTGTTTTCTTCACCGTCACTGGCCGCCTGCGTGGGCGCTTTTGGGCGACGCTAGTTCTGTTCGCGCTCGGCGCCGCACAGGGCGCGATCGGCTGGTGGATGGTGATGAGCGGGCTGGCGGGGCGCGTGGACGTAAGCCCGATCCGCCTGGCGGTGCATTTGGGCATGGCGTTTGTGATTTTGGCGATGGCGCTGTGGCTGGCGCTCGATGCTTGGGGTTGGCCCCGGCGGGCGTCAAAGCTCGGGGCGCCAAACTGGACGCCCGTTTTGCTGCTCGCGATATTGTTCGCGCAAATTATCCTTGGCGCGATCCTGGCCGGCGCCGATGGCGGGCGCGCCTACGCGGATTGGCCAACGATCGGCGGAGCGTATTGGCCGCACGGCGCCTTCGAAGGCGCGCTGTTGGAAAACCACGCTACGCAACAATTGCTGCACCGCTCGCTTGGCTATCTGGTTGGGCTTTTCGCCGCGGTGATGGCGCTTGGCGCGCTCCGCCGCGGGGAGGGCGCAGCAAAAGCTGTCGCCCTGCTTGTCGGGGCTCTCGTCACGCTTCAAGTGGCGCTGGGGGTGGCGACCGTTCTCACCGGTTCACATCTGGCGCTCAGCCTAGGGCACCAAGCCAACGCCGGCTTGCTGTGGCTGGCGGCCGTGGCCACGGCGTGGGTAGTGGCGGTAAAATAATACCGTAAGTACAAGCTAAGGAAAATACACGAAAAACTGGCGTCTCTTGACTTCGGAGCGACGCTCGTCTTTATCCGCGCCTTCTCTCGTTCAAGGCTTTTCCACATGCGCACCCCCTCCACGCGCGCGGCCAAGGCGTCGGAAGTCACCCACGGTTGGATCGTGGTTGACGCCGAAGGCGCTGTCGCTGGCCGTCTCGCTTCTTTCATCGCCCGCCGTTTGCGCGGCAAGCATCGTGCTGATTTCACTCCTAACATCGACACTGGTGATCATGTCGTGGTCATCAATGCCGGTAAGGTGGCGCTGACGGGCCGTAAGCTCGAGCGTAAAATCTATTATCGCCACACCGGTCACCCGGGCGGCATCAAAGAAGTCACCGCCGGTAAGATCCTCAACGGCAAGCATCCAGAGCGCGTCGTCGAGAAGGCGGTTGAGCGGATGATGCCGAAGGAAAGCCCGCTGGCGCGCAAGCAGCTGGCGAAGCTCCGGGTCTATGCCGGCGCGGAACATCCCCACGCTGCCCAGAACCCCGAAACGATCGATTTCAAGTCCATGAACCGCAAGAATTCGAGGATCGGCTGATCATGAGCGATATTCAGCAAGGTTTCGGCTCTTTGGGCGAAATTACCGGCGCGCCGCGCCTGGCGCAGGGCGAGGCGGTTCTGCACGAACGCAAGGTCGATAAGTTCGGCCGCGCTTACGCCACTGGCAAACGCAAGAACGCCATCGCGCGTGTCTGGGTGAAACCCGGAAAGGGCGCCATCACCATCAACGGCAAAACCTCGGACAAGTATTTCGCCCGCCCAGTGCTGCGGATGATGATCAACCAGCCGTTCCGCATCACCAACCGCGAAGGCCAGTTCGACGTCATCTGCACCGTTTTGGGCTCGGGGCTCTCGGGCCAGGCCGGCGCGGTGCGCCACGGCATTTCCAAAGCGCTTTCCGATTATGAGCCCGAGCTGCGCCCGACACTGAAGCATGCCGGCTTCCTTACTCGCGACAGCCGCGTGGTCGAGCGCAAGAAATATGGGCGCAAGAAAGCCCGCAGAAGCTTCCAATTCTCGAAGCGCTAATCCGCTTCATTCTAGGATCGAACGGGCGCTTTCTTCTCGGAAAGCGCCCGTTTTGTTATCAGGATCGACGATGCCGAAGGTCTTCATCGATGGCGAGGCCGGGACCACCGGCCTGCAAATTCGCGAGCGGCTGGAGGGCCGGCGCGATCTCACGCTCATATCGATCGATCCGGTGAAGCGTAAAGATGCGGACGCGCGACGTTCGTTGCTGAATAGCGCGGACATCGTCATCCTCTGCCTTCCCGACGAGGCCGCACGTGAGGCGGTGGTGCTGATCGAGAATCCGGAGGTGAAGGTGATCGACGCCTCCACCGCCCATCGCGCCGCGTCCAATTGGGCTTACGGCTTTCCCGAGAAACACAAGATGCAGCGCGATAAAATTCGCGGCGCCCGCCTTGTCACCAACCCCGGTTGTTATCCGACCGGCTTCGTTGGCCTGGTGCGTCCGTTGATCTTGGCGAATCTGCTGCCGCGCGAGTGGCCAGTAACTGTCAACGCAATTAGCGGCTACTCGGGCGGCGGCAAGTCGATGATCGCCGAGTTCGAGAACGAGGCCGATCCCAACTACACGCGAGCACCATTTCGCATTTACGCGATGGCGCAGAAGCACAAGCACGTAGCTGAGATGCAAGCGCATTCCGGCCTGGAGCGAGCGCCGATCTTCGCCCCAAGCGTTGGCCGTTTCTACAAGGGCATGATTGTTGAGGTGCCGCTGCCGCTTTCCGCGTTGCCAGGCGCGCCCAAACTGGCCGAGGTGCACGCTGCACTCGTCGCGCATTACGAGGGCGAGCGCTTCGTCAGTGTGGCGCCGCTCGCGGAGGCGGCGGCGCTGAAGACGCTGGAACCGGAAGCGCTAAACGGCACGAATTGTATGAAACTTTTCGTGTTTGGCCATGATGGCGAGGCGCGGCTAGTGGCGTTGCTGGACAATCTTGGCAAGGGCGCCTCGGGCGCGGCGGTGCAGAACCTCAACTTGATGCTGGGATTGGATGAGGCGACCGGGTTGAACTGAGCACACGCGCCCTAGCCAGTATAGGCGCCTATGCTTTCATCCAAATGTTCGTTGTTGGCGGCGCGAACTTTCGCGGCCTCTTCGTCGTAGAGGAACGGCAAGAACGCGTAGCGTTTGCCGCGTGTCATCGGCGTAGCTTCGTGCAGTAGGCTGCAGGAAAACACCACGGCGCCGCCGGTTGGGGCGCGATAGGTGCGGGCGCCATATTCGGGGAAGCGCAGATCGCCGCCGTCATACTCTTCAGCATTGAGATTGATGGTAACGGCGAAGCGGCGGTGGGCGGTGCCTTTGGTGGTGTTGTCGCGGTGGGGTTTGAAAAAACCTCCGCTCACAGCATCGTAGCACGCAACGATGTAGCGCTCCATCCGCGTTGGCTTGAAGGCGAAGGCCTTTTCGATTTCCGGGCCGAGACGCCAGTAGAGCCGGTGCATGGCGGCCTCGCGCAGGGCCTCGTCCTCGATGCTACAATCAGAGCGCTGCTTGAAGTCTTCGGTCAGCGCGACATAGGTTTTTCCCTGATCGTTTTCACGCGTGGTGCCCGAGGGCTTTCCGCCATTTTCCGCGTAATAGGCGATCAATTGCTCGCAGAAAGCGGGCTCAAAGATGCGCGGGGCGATGAGCACGGGGGCGTGCATCGGAACGCCCGCATGGGCGCCGGGCTCGGGCGTCCCGGCCAGCGCCGCCAAGGCGTTGGCGGCTTGGTGCAGCGGCCATGTTCCAAGCACGCGCAACGTGGGGTCGAACAGCAGCCAGCGCCCGAGCGGCTCGCGTGACTCATCGACGAGGCCGAGCGCGCGGATGGCGGCGCGAGTGGGGTCGGCCACGACCAGTTTCGACGCCCCCACCGCCGCGACGATTGGATCGCTTTCGAAGCTGGCGTCGCCGCAAAACAGTGCGGCAAAGCGGTTGCCTTCCTCAACCGGGGTCGCCGCCAGCGCGGTGAGCGCGCTTTGGGTGGCGCGGTCGGTGAGGTCCATCACGACGCAAGCGAGGAAATAGCGCCCGCCAATTGAACCGAGCGCGAAGCGCGGGTTGCGGTTGGACGGGACATGCGCGTGCGCCAGCGCTTCACCAAAGCGCAACGGGCGGATTTGCGTCGTCTCGCTCATGTTACGGCGCCTCGGAGCGCACTCTAACATAATCTCCAGGCGCGGGGCCAAGCGGCTTCAATTTGCCCTCGCCCGGCATGCGCGCGGGGATTTCTTCGCCAGCGAAGCGCTTCAGCCAGCCATCCCAATGGGGCCACCAGGAACCTGCGTGCTCGGTGGCGGCGGCGAGCCAATCCTCGATGCGCCCGCTAAGCTGTGCGTTGGTCCAATATTGATACTTGTTCGCGTCCGGATGATTGATGACGCCGGCGATGTGGCCGGAACCGGCGACGATGAAGTCCACCGGCCCGCCGAAGAACGAGGCGGTGCGATGGACGCTCTTGCAGGGGGCGATGTGATCTTCCTTGGAGCTTTGCAGGAATACCGGAATTTTGACGTCGCCAAGGGAGAGCTTGGCGCCCCCTACATCGAGCTTGCCGTTGGTGAGCGCGTTGTCGCGATAGAAGGTGCGTAGGTAATAAAGGTGCAGCGTCTTCGGCATCCGTGTCTGATCGGCGTTCCAAAACAACAGGTCGAACGGGGGTGGTTCCTTGCCGAGATAATAATTATCGACCACGTAATTCCAAATCAGGTCGTTGGCCCGGAGCGAGTTGAAGGTGTCGGCCATGGTTTGGGCGTCGAGCACGCCGCCCTGTTGATCCATGCGGTTTTCGAGATAATCGATGCCGGCGTCATCGGCGAACACGAGCAGATCGCCAGCGTACTTGAAATCGGCCTGGCTGGCGAAGAACGTCGCGCTCTGGATGCGGTTGTCTTTGGCCTGAGCCATATGCGCCAGCGCAGCCGCCAGCAGGGTGCCGCCGATGCAATAGCCGACGGCGTTGAGCGCCTCCGCGCCGGTGGCGTCCTGCACCGCTTGCACCGCGGCGTAAGCGCCGTCCCTCATGTAATCGGCGAAGGTTTTTTCCGCGAGCCGCTCATCGGGATTGACCCATGAGACCAGGAATACGGTGTGCCCCCGGGCGACCAGCCAACGGATCATCGAATTCTTCGGCTGCAAGTCGAGGATGTAGAATTTGTTGATCCAGGGCGGGAAGATCAACAGCGGCGCGGCGCGGACGGTTTCGGTGCTTGGCTTGTATTGAATCAGCTCGAACAGATCGTTGCGGAAAATCACGTCGCCTGGAGTGGTGGCGATGTTTTCGCCGACCTTGAAGGCATCGAGATCGGCTTGGGTGATCGACAGCACCCCTTTGCCGCGCTTCAAATCGGCGGCGAGATTGTCGATGCCGTGTTTTAGGCTTTCTCCATGGGTCTGCAACAGCGCCCGCAGGGCGACCGGGTTGGTCATCAGGAAATTAGTGGGCGAGGCGGCGTCGACCGCTTGTTTGATGAAGAAGGCAGCTTTGCGTTTCGCCGCATCATCGACCCCTTCAGCCTTCTGCACCAAATCGTTGATGAAATCGGAGGTCGCCAGATAGGTGTCGCGCAGCATCGAGAAGGCGGGATTTGAACGCCATTCCGGATCGCGGAAGCGCTTGTCGCGCGCACCCGTCTCGGTCTCGGCGGCGCCGGTGAGCAGATAGGCGGTATGTTTTTGCCAAATGTCGGCGTAGCGCCGCCAGAGCTCGGCATGCGCGTCGCGAAGGGTTTCGGGCTGCTGGGCGAGGCTGGTCCAGACTGAGTTGAGCGCGCCTTGCACGTCGAACGGGTCCGCCGATCGGCTTGGCAGGTTCTTGGCCTGATCCATGAAGGCGGTGGAGAACAGCTGATTGGCGTGGGTCATCGCCTCGGTGAGATTGACCGAGAGCTCGGCCAGGCTGGCAGCGGTCTGCGCCGCCATCGCTTCGCTGATGGTCGTGGCTTGCGGCGTCTGCGGTGCGGGAGGTGGGACCACGATCGCTGGCGCCGTCGCCGGCTTCGGCGCCGCAGCCTTGACGCGGGGACGGCGGACGCGTTTTGCCGGAGCGCCACCGGCGGCGCCCCCGACGACGTCCTGGGCGGCGCGTGCGCGCGGCTTGCGGACTGGAACCTCGCCGTCGCTATCGGCCATCCTTGCCCTCCGAATCTGACGCGAACCAAGCCCGCACAATGCGCCAATCTAGGGCGGACTCTCGTGGTGGCGCAAAGCCCTAGCCTAGTATAGGAGGGCTGAGCTCGGATTTCTGGGCGAAAGACAATGGGAGAGGCCGCGTGAAGGGTCGCATCGGGGCAACTTTTATTGTCGCCAGCTTGGCCGCTGGCCTCGGCGGGTGCGCCCATGCCGATACCACCCAAGCGCCGGGCTTGGCTGGCGTCTCGGCGCCTGCCATCCAAAGCGAATCCGGCTTCCCAGACCTGAGATCGGTGCCGCGCTCCCATCTGAGCAACACCGACCAAACCTATTGGGATGCCGCCACGGCGGAGGTGGTGGCGGCCGCAGAGGCTATGAGAGCCAATCCGCGCGGCCAATACCAAGCGCAAACGGAAAACCCCGCTACGTTTCTTGAGGAGGCGCAACGCGCCTTGGCGGACACGCGCGATTCTCACTGAAGCGGCCGGGCGCCCCAGCTTAATAATTTGACATAGCGGCCGCCGCGCTGCTTGGGAGCTAAACTCATGGGCAAGCCCGCAACCATAACCGACGAACTGGCTTTCGCAGCCGCGCGTGTGGGAATTGTCGCCGCGATCGCCGCCGCTAAGCTCGCCGGGCGCGGCAATGAAAAAGCGGCCGACCAGGCCGCCGTGGATGCGATGCGTACTGCGCTCAACGCGATGGCGATGAAAGGCCGCATCGTTATCGGCGAAGGCGAGCGCGACGAAGCGCCGATGCTCTATATCGGCGAAGAGGTGGGCAATGGGCAGGGGCCTGAACTCGATATCGCGCTCGATCCTCTGGAGGGCACGACATTGACGGCCAAAGCGATGGCGAATGCGCTGGCGGTGATCGCGTTCGCGCCGCGCGGGGGCATGCTACATGCGCCCGACACCTACATGGACAAGCTGGCGATTGGGCCGGGCTTTGCCGCCGATGTCGTCGATCTCGATGCGCCGGCGGACGAAAACGTCAAGCGTTTGGCCAAAGCCAAGGGCGTCAAGCTGCAGGATATCGGCGTGTGCGTGCTCGACCGGCCGCGGCACGAGAAAATTATCGCCGCGCTCCGCTCCGTCGGCGCGCGGGTGCATCTGATCACCGACGGCGATGTCGCCGGCGTGATCAATTGCACCAAGCCGGAGACCGGCATTGATATGTATGTCGGCCAGGGCGGGGCGCCCGAGGGGGTGCTGGCGGCGGCGGCGCTGAAATGTGTCGGCGGGCAATTTCAGGGCCGGCTGGTGTTCCGCAACGATGACGAGAAGGCGCGGGCGGAACGTACTGGCGTGACCGACTTCAAGCGCCGCTACGGCCTAAACGAATTGGTGTCGAAGGACGCCATCTTCATCGCCACCGGGGTCACCAACGGTTCGCTGTTGGACGGCGTGCGTGTCGCCCACGGCGTGGCGCACACGCATACTTTGATCATGAATTCAGCGACGGCCATGGTGAGCGAATTGCGGGTGAAGCAGCCGGCCTAATGCTGGTTTTGCGGCAAGCCGTCGGCGATGTCGTAATAATCGCCCTTGTCAGCCACGTGGATATGTATCGCCAAGCTTGTACCGGTACGCGTATCAAACGCGCCCATGGCGATCGCAATCGTGTCCTTCCTAATGGGGTCCCAGAACAGCGAAGAGCCGCACGTGGAACAGAATCCGCGCCGGACCTTCTCGGAGGATTGAAACCAAGAGAGGTTTTCCGCGCCCGAAATGCTCAAGGCGGCGCGCGAGACGTCGGTCGATGCCCAGAAATGCCCCGATTGTTTTCGGCACTGGGAGCAATGGCAGGCGTCCGGCGGATGGAGTGCGCCCGTCACCTCAAAACGCACCGCGCCGCAGAGGCAAGAACCCTTGTTCATGAAGCCTTCCGTTTCTCAAGCGTGCCGGCGCGGGTCAGCGCGGATGCGGTGGACCGGAAATGCCGACGGCGCTACGCAAATCGCTTGCCTGCATCAACCGCCCGTCGCGCATCACCATGATTACGTTGCGCAGATCGCCGATGTCCCGGCTTGGATCGCCTTCGACCAAAATTAGCTCGGCTTGTTTGCCAACGCTGATCGAGCCGGTTTCTTCACCGACGCCGAAGAGGCGCGAGGGGGTGATCGTCGCGCTGGCCAGCGCTTCAGCGGGCGTGAAACCAGCGGCGACGTAAAGCTCCAGTTCGTGCACGAGTTCGAGCCCGGAGCCATCGGTACCGGCGACGATGGTAATGCGGCGGCGATGCAATTCCCGCACGAGGTTCAACAACGCCGCCTGCGACTGGCGCATCCGTTCTCGGGAAACCTCCGGGGTCGGCGGCAAACCGCCGGCGCGGAAAAAGCGCTCCACTTGCGGCGGCATGGTCCCCACGAACGGCGCGAAGGTATCTGACATATCGCCGGACTCAGGGACGTATTCGAGTTCAAACACCGCCAAGGTAGGATCGACGACGATGCGCCTGCGCTGCATTTCGCTAAGGTAGGCGCGCATCGCCGGAGAATTGAGATCGACGTCGGCGGCGTATTGCGCGGTGCCCATGTGGCGGGCGATGCCGTTGGAATGATCCACAACGTCCTGGGGCATCGCCTGCATCATGACGAAATTGATGTGGGTGATCTCGTCGTAGCCGGCGCGGATGGCATCGAGTGGACGCATGCCGTGGGGGATATGGCCTTGCACATGCAAGCCGAGGCGGTGCGCTTCGGCCGCCATCGGCGCGACCCACGCGGGATCAATCGTGCCGTAGAATTTGATGCCGAAATAGCCCGCATTGTGGGCGTGGTTCACGGCGGCGATGCCTTCGGCTTCGTTATGCACGACTGCGGCCGTCTGCGACGTGTTCGGCCCCTCGCCATCGATCAAAAGCGAAGCCACGATGCGCGGACCCAGCAAATCACCGGTTTCAATCCGATGTCTGCGCGCTAACAGGTCTTCGTCGCGGTTGCCTGGGTCGCGGATGCTGGTGATGCCTTGGGAAAGCAGCAGCGAGCCTGCATCATCGCTACCGAAATGTTGGTGGCTGTCCCAGAGGCCGGGCACGAGCGTGCGCCCGGCGCCGGCGATAATTTGCGCGTTGGCGGGGGCAAGCACGGAGCGCGCTGCGCCGACGACGGTAATGCGCCCATCGTTGACGACAACGCTCATGTTGTTGCGGAAGCGCCGAGCTAGGGAATCGTAGAGGCGCACGTCCTGGAAAACGATGGGCTGCGAGGCTCGCGGACCGATCTGGCTTGCGAGCTCGGCACTGTGTGTCGCGAGCGCCGCATCCTGCACGCGGACGAGTTCTTGCGCGGTGCTCTCCCAACCGGCGGGGATGTAGGAGAGATAGCCGGCGGAAGCGAAGAAATGATCGCCCTCGTACCAAACCGGAATCGGCGACAAGCTGACGCCGACAATGGCGTAGGCCGTGAGGGTTTTGGTTTCGCCATTGTTGGTCAGCTGGTGCGTGGTCAGCGGCGTCAATTGCGCTTGCCCGGATGGAAGCAGACGCAGCGTGTTGTTTGGCGCGGCGCGCAGCGCGTCGGTCAGCGCGATGGTGCTGTCGATGGCGCCGCCGAACGTCGAATAGAAGGCGCCCTCTTGCAGCGCGCCCTCGCCGCGATCGACAGGGGATTGATATTGGTAACGGCCGCCGGCGGCGCTGAAGCTTTCGGCGGCGTCGCCGGTGGGTGTGACGCCGCGCACGATTATGCTCGCGAGCGAGGCGTCGGGCGCGGTGCGCAATTGCTGATCAATCTCGGTGACAAAGCCGCGCAACAAGATGCTTTCGCGCGACCAGCGCACGCCATCAGGCGTGATCCAGCGTTTGGACGTCCCGTGCTGGCCGGTGGAGGAGACGATGGACCAGGTTTCGGCGCTTGCGGGGGGCGCGGCCAAATCCGCCGCTGGCGTCTGCGCGGCCGCCAGCGGTGCGAATGCGGCGAACACCAAGCCAAAAACCAGTATTGCCAAGCGATGCATCGGATAGTCCCCTGTTAGGGCGCCATTTCGATCCTTTGCCGCTGGGATGGCAAGGCCAGGCCCGACGGGGGACACGATTTACTCGCCGAGTTGCAGCCCCGCAGCGACCGAATAGGGCGTAGGCCGCGCCTCTGTCATGCTGGGCCATTGAAAAGGGTGATTCGACCTGATGAGCAGCGCCGCGGAAAAACTACCGCGTACGGAGGCCGCCTTCCTCGGGGTCGAGCGCTCGCTCTCGGGGCGGCGCTGGCGCGCGCGCGAGGGCGATCTGGCGCTGACGGAGGCGCTGCGGCGGCGCTTCGAGTTGCCTGAGATCGCGGCGCGCCTGCTGGCGGCGCGCGGAATTGGACTGGATGCGGCGCAGAATTTTCTGGAGCCGACGCTGAAGGCGTTGTTTCCCGATCCATCCAGCTTCGCCGATATGGACGAAGCCGCGCGCGTGATTGAAGACGCGATCGTGTCCGGGCGCAGCACTGCGGTGTTGGCCGATTACGACGTCGATGGCGGCTCCTCGGCGGCGCAGCTGGTGCGCTATTTCCGCGCCCGTGGTCGCAACCTGCAAATCTACGTTCCGGACCGGATTAAGGAGGGCTACGGCCCCTCGGCGCTGGCGTTCGAACGCTTGAAAGCGGAGGGCGTCGAGTTGGTCATCACTGTCGATTGCGGCGCGGCGGCGGAGGGGCCGTTGAACGCCGCCGCAGAGCTTGGCCTAGACGTTATCGTGCTCGACCATCATTTGATGGCTGGTCCGCCGCCGAAAGCGCGCGCGGTGGTCAACCCCAACCGGCTCGATTGCAAGTCAGGTCAAGGTGATCTGACTGCAGCTGGCGTCGTATTGGTCACGCTCGCCGCGGTGAACCGTGAAGCGCGCCGGCGCGGCTCGATAGGGTCAAATGCGCTGCCGGATCTGGTGCAGATGCTTGACCTCGCCGCCATCGGCACGGTGTGCGATGTGGCGCCGCTGACGGGGTTTAACCGCGCCATCGTCACGCAGGGATTGAAGATACTACGCCGCAACTCGAACATCGGGCTGGCAGCGTTGGCTGATAGCGCGGGGCGCAAGGATTCGCGCACGGTCTACGATTTTGGTTTCATTTTGGGGCCGCGCATCAATGCGGGGGGGCGCGTCGGGGACGCCTCGCTGGCGACGCGGCTTTTATCCACCGACGATCCCGCCGAAGCGCGCGAACTCGCCGCAACGCTGGAAGCGCTAAACGCCGAACGCAAACTGCGCGAAGCGGAAATGCTGGCTGAAGCCGAGTTCATGGCGCTCAACGAGGCGGAGGCGCGCCCCGTGGTCATCGTCGGGTCGCACCGCTGGCATCCCGGCGTCATCGGGATTGCGGCGGGGCGACTGAAGGACCGGGTGATGAAGCCGGTAATCGTACTCGGCGGCATGAGCGAGCATGAACCGGCCAAGGGCTCAGGCCGTTCGACGCCCGGCGTCAATCTCGGCGCTGCGGTGGCGGCGGCTTATGCCGAAGGCTTGCTGATCTCCGGCGGCGGGCACGCCATGGCGGCGGGTCTCACAATCGAGTGGAACCAAGTCGAGGCGCTGAAGGAATTTCTGAGCGACCGGCTCGCCTCCGACATTGAAGCCGCCGAGGGCGAAACGCGGGCGCTCTCCATCGACGCGGCGGGTGCGGTGTCGGCGGTCAATCTCGATCTCATCGCCGCGCTCGACCGCATCGGTCCATACGGGCAAGGCCATCCCGAACCGGTGCTGGCGCTGCCGGATGTGCGGGTGAGTTTTTCAAAGCTGGTGAAGGACGAGCACGTTCGCTTTACGCTTGAGGATGCGCGCGGCGCCCGCATCGGCGGCATCGCCTTCCGGGCCATGAAAGGCGCGCTTGGTGAAGCGCTGATGAAGCGCGAAGGGTTGTTCCATGCGGCCGTGCGGGTGAAGCGCAACGAATGGAACGGCAATGTCAGCGCCGAAGTGGAAATTGTCGATCTGGCGCTGGCAGGCTGACAGTCGCCCTTTGACTAATTGGCATAATAGGATTAAATCCTATCACAAATGCGCTCCACCAAACAATTCAGCGTCACGCTGCCGAATGAAATGGCGGCCGAGATCGAGGCCAAGGTGGCTTCGGGCGATTATGCCAGCGAGAGCGAGGTGATCCGAGAGGGGCTTCGCGCGTTAAAGGCTCGTGAGAAGGCGATTGAGCACTGGCTACGCCATGATGTCGCTGAAATTCATGATTCTATGAAGGCTGATCCTTCGCGCGGCCGTTCGCTCGCCGATGTGAGGACTACGTTGGCGGCGGAACACAAGCGCGCGTCAAAGACGAAATAATGGCGCCGGCCAGCGCCATCGCCTTCTCACCGGAGGCGGAAGCGCAACTCGCCGCCCTCTATCGCTACCTCGCGCGGCACGCCTCCCCGACCATTGCCCAGCGGTTCACTGAGGCCATAGTGGCGCGCTGCGAGAGCCTCGATCAAATGCCGCGCCAAGGCGCTCCTCGCGATGACATCCGGCCCGGACTGCGTACGCTTTCCTATCGCCGCCGCGTGATCATCGCCTATTCAGTGGGCGACGCGAGCGTCATGATCATTGGGATATTCTACGGCGGCCAGAATTACGAGACGCTGTTGCTGGACGATTAGATATCGCTGGCATAACTCAGGCGGCAAGGTTCAGCGCGATGAGCGACTTCGCGCCGCCAAAGATCCGCTCTTCGCAAATGACAATGGCGCCCGTGGAAAACCTCCAGCGTTCGTCGCTGGGTGGGCGCCCGACCACGCGGTAGCGCGAGCCGCCGAGGTGCTGAGCGCCAACCGGGCTCCACACCTCTGACGCCTGGTCCAGCAGCGGCATGTAGATTGTCGTGGTGTAAGTATCGTCCAGCGGACTTCCTCCGTTTGGCTTGCGCGCCCGTGTGGGCGCCCTTATATCGCCGTTCGCGCGACCTGTGGGCCCTTCGTCTATCGGTTAGGACGTCAGGTTTTCAACCTGAAAAGAGGGGTTCGACTCCCCTAGGGCCTGCCATCGCCTTATTCGCCGCCCCAGTCTTACACTGGCGGCGGCGGGATTGTGAGCCGGAAAGGGGACCATGCCATCCATGAATGCAGTGCGGGTCGCCGGTTTTGCCGCGCTTATGGCGCTGGCCTCATGCGCCCAGCCGGAAACCACCGAGGCGCCCCCTGCGCCGATCGCCAATACCCAATTCGAGCAAGTCACGGTTGAGACCGCCGAGGGCCCGGTGCAATTCGAGGTCGAGATTGCCGACACCGAAGCGGAGCGCAATCGCGGGCTGATGTTCCGGCAAACCATGCCGGGCTACCGGGGGATGTTGTTTGATTTTCAGGACCCCCGGCCGGTCAGTTTCTGGATGCACAACACAATTCTGTCGCTCGACATCATCTTCATCGGCACGGACGGGCGCATCCTCAACATTGCCGATCACGCCACGCCGCAATCGGACGATCCAATCCCCTCTGATGGTGTGACGCGGGGGGTGCTGGAGATCGGAGCGGGGCGCGCCGGGGTCCTGGGCATTCGACCCGGCGACCGGGTGCGGCACCGCATTTTTCCCGCGGACTAGAATCCGCCACGCGCGCATGGCAACAGATATTTGATTTCGCGCGTTTCTGTCGAAGTATCGGTTTCCACTTCTTCAGAACGCGCGGAAAGTCGGGGTGTAGCTCAGCCTGGTAGAGCATTAGCTTTGGGAGCTAAGGGTCGCGAGTTCGAATCCCGCCGCCCCGACCAATCTTCTCTTTCGTAAAAACGGACCGCCGCGTTCCAAGTGAAGCGCGGCGGTCCTTGGTTTCAGCCGCCATGGCAGTTCACGGGTAGGTCTGGCCGTCTTCGTAGAAATACTGCCCCGACCGTTGATCCTGGAAATAATAGCGACCCGATCGCTGATCGTAGAATTGTCGACGATTGACGTTGGCGTTGTTGCCTGCGCCACAACGCCCGTCGCGTACGCAGCCAGCGTAGGCGCCGCCGGCAGCGCCAATCGCTGCGCCGATGGCGGCGCCCTGCGCCGCGTCGCCGTCGCCGGTGTTGTTGCCGATGATGGCGCCGGCGGCGCCGCCAAGTATCGCGCCGCCCAATGCGCCGCGCTCAATGTTGCCGCTTTGGGTGCAGGCAGCGGCAGACAGCGCCAAAGCGGCGATGACGACATATTTGCGCATCATGAACTCCTCGATTTGCTGCATCCAGCAAAACGCCCCACGCGGCCCGATGTTCCCAGCCTAAACGAAATCGCGCGCGAGTTTGCTGCGAACAGCAGTGCTAAGGAGCGCAAGGTGAAGCTTAAGCGACGCTATCGGCGCCAACATAACTTGGCTGTTAGGTTGCAGGAAGCCGGCGAGCAGGTCGGCGCCTATTCGGCGACGCCAGCGATCGAGCCCATCCAATCGGTTGTGGCGTTAACTCGATAGCGCGCGCCGATGTTAGATCACGCCGGAGGCACGCCACTGCGCCAGCGTGTGTTCGTCGGCGTTCAAATATTCCCTGAGCACCGAATCCGTGTCCTGCCCTAGCAGCGGCGGTGCGGTGCGCGGATTTGGCGGGGTGGCGCTCATGCGCATGGGGCTTGCTGTGAGGCGCACTTGGCCGCCATCGGCGCGGGTCATGGTTTCGACGGCGCCGCGGGCGATGACATGGGGATCGGCGAACACTTGGTCGAGCGTGTTGATGGGGCCGCAGGGAACTTCGGCGGCCTCCAACGCCGCAATCCAATGCGAAGTAGGACGCAGAAAAAGTACGCCGGCGAGCGCCGCTGAAAGTTCGGGCCGATGACGAACCCGTGCTGGATTGTGGGAAAACCGGATGTCTTCCGAGAGCGTGACATCAAGCGCGCGGCAGAGGTCGCCGAACTGCCCGTCATTGCCGACAGCGATGACAATATGGCCGTCGGCGGTTGGGAAGACCTGGTAGGGCGCGATGCTAGCGTGCGCGTTGCCAATGCGCTGAGGCTTTTCGCCCGAGGCAAGATAGCTCATGCCCAGATTGGCCAGCATCGCGATCTGGCTGTCGAGCAGCGAAATATCGAGCTGTTGGCCCTCGCCGGTGCGTTCGGCATGGCGGAGCGCCGCAAGCATGCCGGTGGCGGCGTACATGCCGGTCATCAGATCGGCGACGGCGACGGCCGACTTCATCGGTTCGCCCGCGGGTTCCCCGGTGAGGCTCATCAGACCACCCATGGCCTGGATCATGTAGTCGTAGCCGGGGCGTTTTGCGTAGGGACCGGTTTGGCCAAAGCCCGTAATCGAACAATAGACCAACGCCGGGTTAAGCGGCGAGATGCTGGGATAATCCAACCCGTATTTGGCCAAGCTGCCGGTCTTGAAGTTTTCGATCAGGATTTGGCAGTGCGGGATCAAGCGGCGCACCAAGCTCGCGCCCTCTGGCTTAGAAAAATCAATGGTCACCGAACGCTTGTTGCGGTTGGCGGCGAGATAGTAGGCGGCGTCTCCCTGGCTGCCGTCAGCATTGGTGAGGAAAGGCGGACCCCAGCTGCGGGTGTCATCGCCTGCGCCTGGCTTTTCGATCTTGATCACTTCGGCGCCAAGGTCGCCGAGGATTTGCGTCGCCCAAGGGCCGGCGAGGACGCGGGACAGGTCAAGGACGCGGATTCCGGCGAGGGCGGCGGTGGGTTGGGTCATGGCTGAGCTATGCCACGAGCGGGCGCGAGAGCCATGCGCTGATCGACCCGGCGAGGGCTGATTTGCCCGTCGCCGCGCCGCCGGGCTAAGAGCGAGCGGGCGGGCGGTTAGCTCAGCGGTAGAGCGTCTCGTTTACACCGAGAGGGTCGGCGGTTCGATCCCGTCACCGCCCACCATGACTGCCCCGGCAAGGGGTGCTAGCGTGCTTCCGTGCATTGGCTTTGGAACCTTCGCGCCGCGGGCGTGGCGTTGATTCTGGCGGTTGCCGGATGTGATCAGGGCGTGGTCGCACCCCCTTCCATCACCGGGCCCGGCCCCGCTGAAGCGCATGCGGATCCGGGTTTGCGGGCTCACGAAGGCCAGTCCTACGCTGAATTCTCGGCGGTGCCGGAATTAGCCCGCTACGCCCCCGCCGGCCTTGGCATCGGCGAGGCTGGGCAGCGGCGGTTTGAGCGGGCCATGAGCCAAAGCGCGCCAGGGTGGATTGTCGAGGGAGGCGGGCTCTCGGCGTTGGTTATTGTCGGGTGCGATGCATCCGCCTGCGCGGACGCGGCGGCCATTCTCGCCATCGATCTGGCGAGCGGTGAAGCTTATGGCGCCGTGCGCGACGCCAGCGGTCGCGACGTTTTGCTCGGGAATGATCGGCTTCAGGCCCTGGTGGAGGCGACAACGCCCGCTGATCGATGGGCCGATCCGGAGGCCTGGGCGGGCGGTGCGCCTGGCGAGGGCGCGCCGTCGTAACGGCAAGGCGGCGTGCTTGACCGGTGGGACGGTCTGTCCTACCCCCCTGCCTCTCGCGCGCAGACAAAACGCGGGTGTAGCTCAGTTGGTTAGAGCGTCGGCCTGTCACGCCGAAGGTCGCGGGTTCGAGCCCCGTCACTCGCGCCATTTCATTCGCAATGTGTGAGCGCGCCCATCATTGCCATCGCCAGCGGGCGCCCCTAGCGTCCGCGCCGATTTCGCAGTTGCGGCGCCACGCCTCTGGCGCCGCGTCCGCGCGCGGTTTAGGTGGAGCGCCAGGGACACAAACATGGGCCTCGATCTCACGGATTATCTGCCGATCGCCATCTTCTTCGCGATCGCGACAGTGCTCGGCGCGGGCTTCCTGATCGCCGCCTGGGTGATTGCCCCAAAGAGCCCCGACAAAGAGAAGCTGTCGGCCTACGAATGCGGCTTCAACGCCTTCGACGACGCCCGGATGAAGTTCGACGTTCGCTTTTATTTGGTCTCGATCCTCTTCATTATATTCGATTTGGAAGTGGCGTTTCTGTTTCCTTGGGCATTGACGCTCAAAGATCTCGGGCCGTTCGGGTTCTGGTCGATGATGGCTTTCCTGGGCGTGCTCACGGTCGGGTTCGCCTATGAATGGAAGAAGGGCGCGCTCGAATGGGAGTGAGCGAGAATCCGCTGTATGGCGACGCTGGGCGCGCGCTGGTCGAAGGCGGCTATCCTGCGCGCGAGGATGACCCGTTCTATACTGGGTTGTCCGACCAACTGGCTGACAAGGGCTTTTTGGTCGCCGCCGCCGATGACCTGATCACCTGGGCGCGCACGGGTTCGCTGATGTGGATGACGTTCGGCCTTGCCTGTTGCGCGGTCGAGATGATGCAAGCGTCGATGCCGCGTTACGACCTCGAACGTTTTGGCTTTGCCCCGCGCGCCAGCCCACGCCAGAGCGACGTGATGATCGTGGCGGGCACGCTGACCAACAAAATGGCGCCGGCGCTCCGCAAAGTGTACGACCAGATGCCCAACCCGCGTTACGTAATTTCGATGGGCTCGTGCGCCAATGGCGGGGGCTATTACCATTACAGTTACGCCGTCGTGCGCGGCTGCGACCGCATCGTGCCGGTGGACATTTACGTGCCCGGCTGCCCGCCGACGGCCGAGGCGCTCGTGTACGGCGTGCTGCAATTGCAGCGCAAAATCCGCCGCGAAGGGAATATTGAACGATGAGCGCGGCGGATACCTCGCTCGAGGAATTGGGCGCGCACATCCGCGCCTCGATGACCAACGCCATTGAAGGCCAGGAGCTACACCACGGCGAATTGTGCCTGAAGGTGCGCGCAGATCAGATCGTCGCAATGCTTACCTACCTGCGCGACGACCCGCGCTGCAAATTCACCACGTTGATCGATATTTGCGGCGCCGATTATCCCGAGCGCCCCCAGCGCTTCGACGTCGTCTATCATTTGTTGTCGATGCAGCTGAACCATCGCGTTCGCCTGAAGCTGGAGACGGACGAGAACGCGGCTGTTCCCTCGGTCGCCGGCATTTTCCCGTGCGCCGATTGGTTCGAGCGCGAGGCGTTCGATATGTACGGCATCCTGTTCTCAGGCCATCCGGACCTGCGGCGCCTGCTCACCGATTACGGCTTTCAGGGCCACCCGCTGCGCAAGGATTTCCCGCTCTCGGGCCATGTCGAGGTGCGCTACGATCCGGAGCAACAGCGCGTTGTGTATGAGCCGTTGAAGCTGACGCAGGCGTTTCGCAATTTCGACTTCCTTAGCCCTTGGGAGGGGATGGCGAACACTTTGCCTGGCGACGAGAAGGCGGGAGGAAGCTGATGAGCGCAGAGCCCTTCACAGGTCATTGTCTTTGCGGCGCGGTCAAATTCGAGGCGATCCCGGCAAAGTTGGAAATGGGCGTCTGCCATTGTTCCATGTGCCGCCGCTGGAGCGGGGGGACCTTTATGGCGGTGGATTGCGGAGCGTCCTTGAAGGTCGCCGACGAGAGGCATCTCGGCGTCTATCAATCTTCCGCTTGGGGCGAGCGCTGCTTCTGTAAAACCTGCGGATCGACATTGTTCTGGCGCATGCGGGCAGCGCCGCACGCGGTGGTGTCGGCGCAGGCGTTCGACGATCCGGGGCAATTTGCTTTTGTCAGTGAAATCTACACCGACGAAAATCCCGGAAATTACGCGTTCGCCAATGAAACCAAACGCATGACCGGACCAGAATTTATCGCCGCGTTTATGGCGTCGAAGGGTGCCTAGGGATGGCGGACGATCTCTCACCTGTTGTTTCTGGCGCGCCCGAAGAGAAGCGCACCTTCACGATCAATTTCGGTCCGCAGCACCCAGCCGCGCACGGCGTGTTGCGTCTGGTGCTGGAACTCGACGGCGAAGTGGTTGAGCGCGTCGATCCGCATATTGGCTTGCTCCACCGCGGCACCGAAAAGCTGATCGAGTACAAGACCTATTTGCAGGCAATCCCGTATTTCGACCGGCTCGATTATGTCGCGCCGATGAACCAGGAGCACGCCTTTGCGCTCGCGATCGAGCGGCTGGCGGGCATCGAAGTCCCCCGCCGCGCTTCGATCATCCGCGTACTCTATTGCGAGATCGGGCGCATCCTCAGCCACATCCTCAACGTCACCACCCAAGCCATGGACGTGGGCGCGCTGACGCCGCCGCTCTGGGGCTTTGAGGAACGCGAAAAGCTGATGGTGTTTTACGAGCGCGCCTCGGGTTCGCGCATGCACGCGGCCTATTTCCGCGCCGGGGGCGTGCATCAAGATCTGCCGCCGCAATTGATCGAAGACATCGACGCGTGGTGCTCGCAATTTCCACGAGTGATCGACGATATCGAGGGCCTGCTGACGGGCAACCGCATCTTCAAACAGCGCAATGTCGATATCGGAATTGTCAGCGCCCAGGACGCGCTGAACTGGGGGTTTTCCGGCGTGATGGTGCGCGGTTCTGGCATGGCTTGGGATTTACGTCGCTCGCAACCGTACGAAATTTACAGCGAACTCGAGTTCCAGATTCCAATTGGCAAAAACGGCGATTGCTACGATCGCTATCTCTGTCGCATCGAGGAGATGCGGGAATCCACCAAGATCATGCAGCAATGCATCAAGCTGCTGCGTCAAACGCCCGGCCCGGTGATGCCGGAGCGCTCCAAGTTCGCGCCGCCCAAGCGCGCCGATATGAAAAATTCGATGGAGGCGCTGATCCATCATTTCAAGCTCTACACCGAAGGCTATCACGTGCCGGCCGGCGAGATTTACGCGGCGGTGGAAGCCCCCAAGGGCGAGTTCGGCGTTTATCTGGTTTCCGATGGCAGCAATCGACCGTACCGAGTGAAAATCCGCGCGCCTGGCTTCCCGCACCTGGCGGCGATGGATTATCTCTGCAAAGGCCACATGATCGCCGACGTCAGTGCGATCCTGGGTTCGCTCGATATCGTGTTCGGGGAGATCGACCGGTGAGCGGCGCGCCGATGATGCTTTGGATAGAGGCGCTGGTGGCGCTGGGGATCGCGCTAGCGTTCGTCATCCATGCTTTCTTCGCGTTCAAGCCAGAGCATGTCGAGCATCACCCGATGCGCGTGCGCGTCGGCGCGGCGATCCAGGGGCTGGTGATGGGGCTGCTGATTGGCTTTGTCATCGTGCCTTTGCGGATGGGGTATATGGAATTCCGCGGCGTTGATATGCCGGCGGGCGTTTCCTCGGTGTCGTTCTTGCCGGCGCTGATTCTGC
>JANNFH010000200.1:0-3229 GCA_031379565.1 Alphaproteobacteria bacterium | reverse complement strand
GTTCGCCTGGCGCTTATCGCTGAAGAAAGCCCGCGCCGCGCTTGGGCCGGCCTATTTCACGCTCATGTTCGAGGACGAAACCGGCCTGGTGCGGGCACACCCCGACAGGCACGGCGATTCCGTGCTGGCGCGCAAGGATTTTCCGGCCTCGTATCACCTCGCCAGCGTCTGGGATGACGCGCTGCAAGGCGTCACGCAGGTCATCCGCGGCGAGGATTTGCGCGAAGCGGCGCACCTGCACGTCCTGCTGCAAAGGCTGCTTTCGCTGCCAACGCCTGGCTATTGCCATCACCGCTTGGTTCTCGGCGAGGACGGCAAGCGCCTGGCCAAGCGCGACCAGGGCGCAACGCTGCGCGCGCTGCGCCAGGCGGGAAAGACGCCCGCAGATGTCCGCGCGCTATTGAGTTTGGGCAACGGGTGAGCCGCAGAAAAGCCAAAGACGGGGTGCAAGCAGCGTTGGTCAGGAGTCGCCCATGCGCATTGCCGTTCTCGCAACCGCCTTCTTCATGCTCGTCGCACCTGCGGCCGCGCAAACTGAAATGGACCGCGCCGAGAGCGAGTTGCGCGATTCCATGGCGTCCGCTCCAGGCGTTGCGGTGGAACGGGTCTCGCCAGACGAAATTCGCATTCGCATGCCCTCCGACATCACTTTTGATTTCGACCGCGCCAATGTGAAACGTGAGTTCATGCCCCGCGTGCATGACCTCGCCCGCACGCTCAATTCCTATCCCTCGCTTTCGGTCGCGATTATCGGCCACGCCGACGCGCTCGGTTCGGACAATTACAATCTGGAGCTTTCGGAGCGCCGCGCGCGCGCCGTCGGCTCCGCGCTGATGGACAACGGCGTGCCCTATCAGCGCATCGCCGCCAGAGGCCGCGGCGAGTGGGAGCCGATCGCGTCCAACGCCAATGATTGGGGCCGCGCGCAAAACCGGCGCGTGGAAATTCGGCTCAATTCCAAGCCGAAATAGCGGCGCGCCAACTCGGACCGCGGGCCTTCAGGCCCGCTCTTGCTTGACTTCAATGCGCGTCTGAAGACGCGCGGTCCAAACATCTAATCCGGATAGTGCCGATCACCGGACCACCCCTCGATCGCCTCGATGGTTGCGTGCGCACTTTCCAGCTTGTGATCCGGCACGTTGGAAATACGCGCCGCTTCGATCCACGCCTTGATCGCGGTCGAGGCTAGGCGATCGCGCCCGCAGAGCAAGAAGAAGGGCTCATCCCTGCCCAGGCCAGACAGCGAGCCGTGTTCAAGCTCGGCAGCTAGGTATTTGAACCCGGCGTCGCGCAAAATACGCGCGCACTCCAGCTTTTCTTCGCGGCCTTCGATACCCAGTGACATGCGCTTCTCCTGGTTATGATGCGGGACGGTCGCCGAACGCATTGACGACTCGCGTCATCCAATCGCCGAGCGCGGCCCAGCGCTCGCGCGTGTCCTCGAAGCGACCGAGGCGCACGACCACCATGTCCTTCGACGGCACAATGATGATGAGCTGGCCTTCGTGACCTTGCGCTGAAAACACATCCGACAGCCCGGTATCGGCAATGGTGGCGCGCCCCGGCCTTCCCGTTCCAGAGCTGGGTGTCAGCCAAAATTGCGCGCCATAGATATCAGTCTGCGTATCAGGCCCGTGACTGCGGGCGAAATCGACCCAGCCTTCCGGCAAGAGGCGAACGCCTTCCCACACGCCATTGCGCAAATAGAGATACCCAAAGCGCGCGTAGTCGCGTGCGTTGGCCCATACCATAGCACTGCCATAATAAGTGCCCTGCGGATCGAACTCGACGATGGGATGGATGCCGATGGGATTGAATAGCGTTTGATCCATCCAGGCGCGCATGCGCGCGCGGCGGTCGAGCGGATCGCGCGGGTCTGGCACGATTGTGCGTGTGAGCGCGTCGGCGATCAGCACGCTGCCGGCGGAATTGTAGTTCCAATGCGCGCCGGGATCGTGGATTAGCGGCAGGCCGGAAGCCCAGCGCGCGGTGTCGTCACGGCCAGCGCCATAGAGCATGGCGGCGACATCGCCATCAACGGCGCCGTTGGGGCCCAGCTCGGAATAATCTTGGCCATCGACCATGTTGAGCCAAGTGCGCCAAGGGATGGCGGCGCGGCGATCGGAGGCGCGCCAATGCGACGAACCCATCGGCGCGTCAATGCTGACGCGGCCCTGCTGCACCGCGGCGCCCACCAGCGCATGGGTGAAGGACTTCGCCACCGACCAGGAAATCAGCCGCGTGCCCTGCGAATAGCCCTCGCCGTAACGCTCGAACACGATGCGCCCGCCCTGCACCACCACCAAGGCGCGGGTCTCGCCCAAATCCGGATGGATGCCGGCGAAGGCCTCGGTGATGGCAAGATCAAGCGTCGAATGATCGACATCGGCCGGAAGGGCCGCGTCCTGCCAATCTTGCGTCGGCCAGGGCACGCCGGTGGGCTGCGGCGGCAGAGGCGCCAATTGCGCCTGCGCCAAGCCTGCCGCAGCGAAAACAACAGCCAACGCCAGAAACGCGCCACGCAGCATGACTTTTCTCCCCCAGTACACACTTTCATTGGCGCATGCGTCATGAATTGGAACTTGGCGCTTCGTGAAAATGTGTACAGAATCTTACGATTGTACCGGAACCCGGAATTGCGTGATTGCGTGATTGGATCACGCCATTCCGATTCCGAGTACTTGCAGCTTATGCTATCTCATTCGGTGCGGGGAGGTGAAGGTGTCACGTAAACGCGTTCTGTCGATGTTGCTGCTGGGCGGGCTGGCGGCGCTGTTGATCGCGCTTGGGTTTGCCGCGCGCGGGCCTATCGCCTACGCCCAACTCGCCACGGCCTACGCAGCCAAGCAAACCTGCTCGTGCCGCCATATCAGTGGCCGCTCCAGCGAGAGCTGCTTGAGCGATTTTCCCGCCGATGCTCGCTCCCAGCTGAACGTCAGCGAAGGTGGCGAAAGCGTGCGCGCGAGCGCGTTGTTCGGATTGTTCAAGGCCGAGGCGGTTTACGAAGACGGCTTCGGCTGCCGCATCTTAACTGACTAGAGCAGCATGCCGCGCGGGTGCGGAATCGGCTTGCGCAGGATTGCCAGCACCAGCCCCGCCCCCGCGCGGATCGCCACCCAGATCAGCACGCCGAAACGGACGAACGGGATGGCTACGGCGAGCGGGCTAAACAGGCTCAAGGTCAAGGAGGCGACGACCCAGATCGCGTAGCCGATCATCAGCGTGCGCA
>JANNFH010000171.1:0-2197 GCA_031379565.1 Alphaproteobacteria bacterium | reverse complement strand
CTCAAGCTGCTGAATGAGATCCATCAAGCTGACGTCTTGGGACCCAGCCGCATCGGCCTGCGCCTGAGCGCCGCGCGCCTTCGCCGCCGCGAGTTCCGATGCCGACAGTGTCGGACTTGGCGGAGGCGGAGGAACAGCCGCGCCTGGCGCGGCGGGCGCCGCTTGGCCAGCCGGCGTTTGTTGAGCGGCGAACAACAGCAACGAATTGATCAACGACATGGTCTGCCCTTTGTACCCTGTATTCCCTGTACTCACTCAAGCAAGCGATACGGTCCGTAATTCGGATCGCAACGGCTCACCGCCGACTAGTTCATTGCGCGATGGCAATTGAATGGCGCTCGACCCCACCGGTAGCCCCAATTTAGGGCACACCTCGGTCCCGAACCGCATCCTCCCACCGTCACCGACCCAGGTCGCGCCGCACTCGCGGTCTTCTTTCCCGGGCTAGTCACATACGCCAGCGCCTAAATTTTAGGAAATGGCGCGCTTGTCAACTTCTCCCGCGCAGTGAGCGACCGAATTACGGTTACCGCCCCCTCCCCGGGGGCCCAATCCCTGGCTTTGCCCGGTCGGTTGGATTTGCCGCAACAAAAGCTTTCGTGATCGCCATTCGCCCCACACCCCGCTGCCTTCCCTCGCCAGGAGCTGTATTGAGGCCGTAGTCGGCCTCTTGGCCGAAAAGCCTCAAATTGGAGCAGCTTCATGGCTATGGCGGCTGAAGAACTCGAGACTTTGCTGCGCCAAGCCTTCCTTGACGCCGAGATCAGCATCCAAGATTTGGCCGGCGATGGCGATCATTACCGGGCGGTGATCCGCTCCAACGCCTTTATAGGCAAGTCGAGAATTGCCCAGCACCAAATGGTCTATGCGGCTCTGGGGGACCGGATGGGCGGTCAATTGCACGCTCTGGCGCTCGACACCGGCCCAAAATCGCCGACTTGATGGCCGCAGACCAAGCGCCTACCTGAGCGCCAGCCCCGGAGTATTTCTCGCAGTGACCGACGTCCAAGACACTCTTCGCCGCACCATCGCCGAGCATGATGTCGTGCTCTTCATGAAGGGCGTCGCCGCCCAGCCTCAATGCGGGTTCTCTAATGTCGTAGTCCAGATTTTGGACCATCTGGGCGTTGAATTCAGCGACGTGAACGTGCTGGCCGACGACGCCATCCGCCAAGGCGTCAAGGATTTCTCGAACTGGCCGACCGTGCCCCAGCTCTACGTCAAGGGCGAGTTCGTCGGCGGCTGCGACATCGTCCGCGAGATGTTTCAAACCGGAGAGCTGCAATCTCTGCTCGCCGACAAAGGTTTGCTCAAAACCGCCTAGGCCGAGCGCCGCTCTTCTGGCCGCGCCTGTACGTTCAAGTCAAGCGCAAGCCGTCCAATGAGGAAGCGGCTCGCTCGCGTTGGTTTGACGCCGGCCTGCGTTGGCTTACATCCAAGCTCATGCCGAACAGCCCCACGAAACGCCCGCCGTTTCATCTGCTCACCTGGCTGCGCAATTCGTTCCTCGCCGGCGTCGCCGTGGTGCTGCCGTTCGTAGTCACGGTTTGGCTGATCTGGCTGGTGGTGTCGTTCATCGACAACAACGTCGAGCCGCTTATTCCCCAGCGGCTCAGTTTCTTCACAGAGTTTCCTGGTGGCGGCCTCCTCATAGCCGTCGCCGTGCTGACGCTGGTCGGCGCGCTTGCGGGCAACCTGGCCGGTCGCTGGGTCGTCAGCGCCGCCGACCGAGGCATCGCCAATTTGCCCCTGGTGCGATCGATCTATGGCGGCGTCAAACAGGTGTTCAGGCAAGTTACGACGCCCGAGCGCACCTCGTTCAAACAGGCGGTTTTGGTCGAATTTCCCCAGCCAGGATCCTGGGCGATCGGCTTCGTCACCAACGAGGACGCCGCCGAGGTCGCCCATGACACGGGATTGGATTTGGTTGCGGTTTACGTGCCGCAAGCGCCAATCCCAACGTCCGGGTTTCTGCTCTATCTGCCCCGATCCGCGCTGAAGCCGTTCGCGCTACCGCCGGAAGACGCGCTGAAGCGCGTCATTTCGCTCGGCATTATCCGCGACGCCGAGGCGGACCCAGCACGCCTATCCGGCATCTAGCCTGTTACTCGATAGTGAAATCGGCAGGCTTCCATGTCGGCTTCGGGTATCGCGGCCCCAGGTCCTCCAAAGTCCCCCGTACGATCGCGGCGATGAT
>JANNFH010000315.1:0-2711 GCA_031379565.1 Alphaproteobacteria bacterium | reverse complement strand
TCGCGCAGCGCCGCCGCCGCCGCGCGCACGACCGCGCCCACATCCAATGCGCCGGACGCGGCAGCGTTGCCGCCGAGCGCGGCGCTGGCGGCGAGGGTGAGCGTAAGCGTGCGGCGGCTGATCAAGCTGGCCATGAAATTTCTCCGTATGGTAATTTTTTACCGGTTGACGGACAGGGCTATGTCTGGTAATTTTTTCCCAGTCAATGGAGAAAATGATGGCCGCCGCTTTGAGCCGCCGAGAGCGCGAAATCATGGATGCGTTGCACACGCTGGGCGAAGGCGATGTGGAGGACGTACGGGCGCGCCTCGCGGAAGCGCCGGGCTACGATTCAGTACGGACCATCCTTCGCATCCTCGAGGAAAAAGGCCACGTAAAGCGCCAGCGCGATGGACGTCGGCATGTCTACAAGCCCGTGCAAGCGCGTGCGGCCGCGCTGAAAAGCGCATGGGGGAATCTGGTGCAAACGTTTTTCGCAGGCTCTTACGATGAAGCGGCGGCGACGTTGCTGCGCGCCTCCGATCCCGATCTGGACGAAAAGAAACTGTCCGCGCTGCTCGCGGAAATCAAGCGCGGCAAGCCAGGCAAGGATTGAACATGACGCACGCAACCGCCTTCGCCATGCTCAACGTCAGCCTCGAAATTGGCTTGGCGTTTGCAGCAATTTTGCTGACGGCGCGCTTCGTCTCGCCGCGGATGCGCGTGTTGCTCTATCGCGCCGGGTTTGCGCTCGCGCTGATGTCGCCGCTGGTGCTCTTGAATTACGCGCCGGGCGCAGCGCTGGTGATGCTGCCGGCGCAGGCATCCCCCAGCGCGCACGCGCCAGCTTTGGTGCTGGCGATGTCACCGGCCGCAGCCGCTCTGCATAGTGCGCCGCATATCACCTCGCTGGCGCCGTTCGCCGCATTGTTGCTGATCGCCGGCGCGCTGATCGTGCTCGGGCGCAGCCTGATGTCGCATTTGTTGTTGTCGCGCGCTTTTGCCTTGGGTGCGCCGCCGCCGCATGCTCACGCCGCCTTGCTGAGTGACCTTTCAGTGAGGCTAGGCATAAATGCGCCTGTGCGGGTGCGCATCTCGGCGCTGGCGCCTGCGCCATGCACGTTCGGCTGGCTGCGGCCCAAGATTCTGGCGCCCGCGAACACATCCCCTGAGGCGCTTGAATCGATCTTGGCGCACGAGCTCTGCCACATCCGAAATCACGACGCGCTCTGGCTGATGTTCGAGCGGCTGGCCTGCGCTTTGTTCTGGTTCAATCCGCTGATCTGGGCGGTGGCGCGGCGCCATCGCGAAGACATCGAATTGGTGTGCGACGATGCGGTGACGGCGGCGACGGTGAGCGTTGAAACTTACCTAACGGCGCTGGTGCAATCGGCGCGCGATTTAATCCGTCCGAACGCATACGCGGCGGTGATGATGAGCCGGAGCGGGCTCGACGCACGCGTACGCGCGCTGATCGAACGCAAGCAGCCGATGCCGGCGCCAAGCAATGGCGCAAAGCTGGCGATCGCGTGCGCCACGATGTTGGCCGCGTGGGGCGTGAGCGCGGGCCGGCTGGTGGCCGCCGATCCAACCGACAGCGCCATGGCGATGTTGAACGCCCAGGGCGCGCCGATGCAGGGCCACGGCTTGGTGTTCGTCGATGTCGCCGCGCACGCCGAGGTCGCGGTCGGAACCACCGGCCTCTGCTCTGACGACGCCCATTGCGTGTTCGAGCACCGCTTGGGCGAAGCGGTCGAGCTGCGGGTGCGCACCGATCGCGCTGGCCACTTTGCCTGGACCGGCTGTGCGCCGAGCGCCGACGCCGAGACCTGCAACGTGCGAATCAGCGACACGCCAGTGCGGGTGAGCGTGCGCCTCCGGCGCTAGCTTCACGCCTGCGACACAGCTTTCACGCCGGCTTTTCTTGACCTTAACCCCCGGCGCTGCTCATGACCGGGTGTATGGCAGCAGCCGCTGAACCCTCCCTGTTCGACCAAGCCGTCCGAGGCTGGCGCGGCTATGTGCTGATCGGGCTGATCGCGTTGGTGTCGGCGCAGTTTGGCGCGGGCCGGCTCCCGGTGATGGACCGGGACGAAGCGCGCTTTGCTCAGGCGACGCGGCAGATGGTCGAGACCGGCGATTATGTTCGCATTCGAGTGCAAGAGGACGACCGCAACAAGAAGCCGATCGGCATCCATTGGCTGCAAGCCGCGGCGGTGAACCTCACGGCGCCGCTCACGCACAGCGACAACGCGATTTGGGCTTATCGTTTGCCCTCCGCGCTCGGCGCGGTGCTGGCGGCGCTGGCTGCCTTGTGGGCGGGGACAATTTTGCTCGGCCGGCGCCCCGCTTTTTTTGGGGCGGCGTTGTTTGCCTCGTGCGTACTGCTCGGGTTCGAGGGCATGACGGCGAAGACCGACGCGGTGCTGGCAGGCTTCACCACGCTGGCGCTGGCGGCGTGGGCGCAATGGCGGACCAACGCTTCTCCCCTCCCCCTTGGGGGGCGGGGGCTGGGGGTGGGGGGCGTGCAGAATGAGGCAACGCCGACGCCACATCCTGAACGCCCCCCCTCCCAACCCTCCCCCGCAAGGGGGGAGGGCTCGCGTCCGTTCGCTCTGCTCTTCTGGTTCGCGCTTGGCTGCGGGGTGCTGATCAAAGGACCGATCACGCCGCTGGTGGCAGCGCTAACATTGCTGACGCTCGGCCTGTGGGAAAGGAACTGGGCGTGGATG
>JANNFH010000036.1:0-1748 GCA_031379565.1 Alphaproteobacteria bacterium | reverse complement strand
AGAGATTGACGCGTGGCCCGCTCGTTTCCGCAGCACCGAAGGGCTCCGAAGTCTGGCTCGACGGCGCCCACAACCCGCACGGCGGGCGCGCGCTGGCGCATGCCATCGCCGATTTTGAAGACAGCAATCCGCGCCCTCTCTATCTAATCTGCGGCATGCTGCAGACGAAAGACGCGCGCGGTTTCTTCGCCGCCTTCCGCGGCCTCGCCAAACACGTGACCACCGTGACGATCCCGGACGAACCCTCAAGCATCGGTGCCGGCCAACTCTACGACGCCGCCCGCGCCGAAGACTTGGAGGTCGACCCGGCGCCATCGATCGAAGACGCCATGCTGCAAATCGCCGCTCGAGCCTCGCTGACCAAATCCAAATCCGCGCCGCGCATCGTCATCTGCGGCGCGCTCCGCCTTGCGGGCGTCGTGCTGCGCGAGAATGGTTAGACCTACGATTTCGTTCCGGTCCAGCCCGCCCACCGTCTGAACACCGGGTCGATACGCAATACGGCAAGCATCAGCGCAAACATGACGAAATACGCGGCGAGCGCGTTCGGGCTCCCGCTTGGCACGCCGTAAACCAGCAGCGAGTCGTTGCCGCCCGGAATGAGAATTGCGCCCGCCGCCATCAGACCGCCACCTGTCGCCTCGCGCAGCATCACCTTCGGGTCGGGACGCACCAACTTGAAGCGACGCCGGGACACGGCCGTCAGCGTCGCACCGACTAAAACGGCGGCAACACATGCAAGCGCGGAATATTGAATGGGAGACCCGGCCCGAATTTCCTGCATCAAGCTTAGCCAAGTCCAATCGCCTTGCAGATTGGTGACCATTGCAGCGACAACACCCAAAATCGCGTATGAGCCCAGACGCGACGGCCGCAAATGCCGGCGGAACAACACCATCAGCACCGCCGTGACCGCCAGAATGATCAACAGCCAAGTCAGGCCCGTCGGCATGACCGAAGGCGTGGCCTCTATTGCAAACGCTCGGCGCGGCATGACCGAGGCAACCGCAATGCCGCCGACGATCGTCGCGAAATATCCGAGGTCGCCGCGCGCCAAGCGGCCGATCGTGCCGATCGCGCAGGCGCCGTTCACCAGCGCGCCGGCGGCGAAAATGGCGGCTCCCGCCAGCGAGAGAAGATTGGGATAGGTCCATGGCGGCGGCAGACGTTGCCAACCGAACTTTGTGTCGATGTAAAAAACCACGGCCGCGCAAGCGACCGTCAACAAGCAACTCACCGCAATGCCGGGCTTACCGACCGTAAGATCGCCCGCGGCCCGCACCACGCAAACATTGCCCGTGTCGATGGTGTTGCCCACGATTAGGCACAACAGAACAGTCAGGAAGAGGGAACTCAGCATGCGGCCTTGTCCCACTTGCCGGAAAAAAGCACAACGCACGCACCGGCGTCAGATCGACTGATCGATCCACTCTTTGATTTTCTGCTTGGTCATCGCGCCGTTGCGCGAGGCCAAGACCTCGCCGCCCTTGAAGATCAACATCGTGGGAAAGCCGCGCACACCATACTTGTTCGCCGCATTTGGGCTGGTCTCGGCGTTGATCTTGGCGATCACGATCTTGTCGCCCATCTCGGCGGACAATTCGTCGAGCGACACCGCCAGCGGCTTGCACGGCGCGCACCAGTCGGTCCAGAAATCGACCAACACCGGCTTGGCCGACGCCAGCACGTCACGCTGAAACGTCGCGTCGCTTACGTTGACGCTCATGAAGGACTCCGAATCGAAGGTG
>JANNFH010000100.1:0-8974 GCA_031379565.1 Alphaproteobacteria bacterium | reverse complement strand
CGTCAGCGCTCCGGCCTCGCCGTCACCGGCTGCGGACACCGCATAGAGGCGGTTCGCGCCATCGCCGCGCGCGTCCTGCAGATAGAGCAAGGTGGCGTTGTCGTAGGCCCAGCGATAGTCCCGCACGCCGATGTCTTGGTCGTCGGTCACCGGGCGCGGCTCGTCCATCGCCGCAACCGACACCACCCAGATGTTCGGCGCGCCATCGCGCACCGCGATATAGGCCACCCGATCGCCGCGTGGGGAAAGCTGGGCGTTGTCGCGCACCGCTTCGCCAAACAGATCAGCGCGCGCGAGCAACGGCGCCGGCGGCGCCGCCGGCACGGGCGCTTGCGCGGCCGGGCGCGCGCAAGCGGCCAAGCCGCCCGCGAGCCCAACGGCCAGCGCCGCTCCGGCCCATACTCTGATCGCTTCTTTCCCCACAACCCAACCTTACAGGCCAACCTTACAGGAACGTCATGCTACAGCCAAATCCGAGGGCTGACAGGGAGTTCACCTTTGCGGCAGGGGTGGGGCGGACGCCGCTTTGCCCACTGCTTTGACTCCCAGCCCGGCGCTGCCTATCTGACCCCAGCCTTGGCCCAGAACCCGCCCGCCCCCGCTCCCGCCACCGGCGTGCTCGTGCTCGCCGACGGGTCGGTTTTTTTCGGTGAAGGGCTGGGCGCGGAGGGCGAGGCGGTCGGCGAGGTCTGCTTCAACACCGCCATGACCGGCTACCAGGAAATCCTCACCGATCCCTCCTATGCCGCCCAGATCATCGCCTTCACCTTCCCGCATATCGGCAATGTGGGGACCAATGAGGAGGATTTGGAATCCTCCTCCGCCGCGGCCGCCGCCGCCGCCCGCGGCGCCATCTTTCGGGCGCGCCCAACGCCGCCTTCGAACTGGCGCGCGACCGATAATCTCCCCTCCTGGCTGACCAAGCGCAATGTGATCGGCCTCGCCGGCCTCGACACACGCGCGCTGACAAGGCGCATCCGCGAATACGGCATGCCCAACGGCGTAATCGCCCACGCCCGCAACGGTCAATTCGATCTCAGCGCCCTACAGGCGCGCGCGCGTGATTGGCCGGGACTCGAAGGGCTCGACCTGGCCAAGGAAGTCACCACCACGCAGAGCTATGTCGTCCACGAAGGGCGCTGGCGCTGGGGCGATAATTTGCCGGCGCTGGCGAAACCGCGCTTCACCGTTGTGGTCATGGATTACGGCGTGAAGCGCAATCTGCTGCGCGCGCTCGGCGATGTCGGCGCCAGGGCGATCGTGCTGCCCGCCAGCGCCACCGCCGATGAGGCGCTCGCACACAAGCCCGATGGCATCTTGCTCTCGAACGGCCCCGGCGATCCGGCAGCGACCGGAAAATACACGGCGCCCCAAATCAAGAAGTTGATCGAGAGCGGCACGCCGATCATGGGCGTGTGTCTCGGCCACCAGATGCTGGCGCTCGCCCTCGGCGGCAAAACCAAAAAAATGCCGCAAGGCCATCACGGCGCAAACCATCCGGTAAAGGACCTGGCCACCGGCAAGGTCGAGATCGTGTCAATGAACCACGGCTTCGCAGTCGATGCCGCCAGCCTGCCAAAAAACTTGAAGCAGACCCACGTCTCGCTGTTCGACGGCTCCAATTGCGGTCTTGAGCTCGAAGGCAAGCCGGTGTTCTCGGTGCAATACCACCCCGAAGCCTCGCCCGGTCCGCAAGACAGCCATTATTTATTCGAACGCTTCGCCGCGGCGATGGCGGCAAAAAAGGCGCAGGCGGCTTAGCCAGCGCGCATCCATTTCACAGTATGAAATCGAGATCGGTCAGTTGCGCCAGCGCGATGTTGCGCAACACCAAGAAATCGCCGCCGCCGAAATTGAACACGACATGAGCGTCAATTTGCACCGCAAACACTTTGGCGGCGTCTGAATTGGCGAAATCGAACGCCGTCAAATCAAGGCGGTCAAGGCCGTCGGCAAAATCGCGGATGATGTCCTTGTCGCCGCCAGTCTCATAAACAAACACGTCGGCGCCGGCGCCGCCGAACAGGAAATCGTTGCCGGCGCCTCCGTCGAGGCGATCGGCGCCGCCGCCGCCGAGCATCACATCCGCGCCCTGGCCGCCATCCAGATCATCGCCGCCAGCGCCGCCCTCCATGCGGTCGTCGCCGAGCCCGCCTTCCAGCGTGTCGGCGCCCACATCGCCAAACAGGAAATCCCTGCCAGCGCCGCCTTCGAGAGTGTCGTTGCCGGCGCCGCCGCTGACAACGTCGTCTCCGTCGCCGCCATTCAGCGTGTCACGTCCGTCGCCGCCATAGACAACATCATCGCCGAGCCCGGCATCGACATTGTCGTTGCCCGCGCCCGCGTCGATTCGATCGTCACCGGCGAACGTTCTGATAATGTCAGCGCCGCCGAACGCGAAAACAACATCGCCCGAACCGCCGCCATTCAGGCGCTCGCCAAGGTTCGTTCCAATGATCAGCGCCATCGCATCTTCCTCAACCCAGCGCGCCACCTTGGCTGAAGCGCGACAGCCCGCGCAAGCCGCCCGGCTGCCGATCGCGGTAACCATGGTCTTGCGAGTGACTTGCAATAGCATGCTTGCTTTGCTAGGGGGTCAGCGCTGGGCGATCGGCGCCAACGGGGAAGACCTCCAAAATGAAATTGCCTCCAGGCGCGGTGGTCGCCGCAATCTTGCTTTGGCCCGCCGCCGCCGGTGCGGAACCTGGCCTCGCTTCGGAAATCTATGGCCCAAGCGTTCATCGCGGGGAGAGCGAACTCGAACTGCGCGGCGGCCTGCTCGATGGCGGCGCCGCCGACGGCGAATGGCAGCTCAAGGCCGAGGCCGCGCATGCCTTTACCGATTGGTGGCGTCCGGCGTTCGTGGCCGAATGGGAGCACGAGGGCGACGCCACCGAATTCACCGCCTTCGGGCTCGAAAACATCTTCGATTTCACGGCCACCCGCGACTGGCCGGTGCATCTCGGCGCCTATGCCGAATACGAGGTCAACACCCAAGACGGGCCCGACAAGCTCGAACTCAAGCTGTTGATGCAGCATTTCAGCGGCCCGATGGCGTTTACCGGCAATCTCATCAGCGAACGCCATGTCGGCTCGGGCGCAGGCGATGAATGGGAGTTCGGCTACGCGGCGGAAGCCGCCTACGCGCTCAACCAGGATTTCGCGCTCGGCATCCAAGGCTTCGGCGATTTCGGCACAAGCGACGATTTCGGCGAATTCGGCGATCACGCGCATTATTGGGGACCATTCGCGCAATTCGAGCTTGGGCATGTGAATGAGGGTGAAGTCGAACTCCAGATCGGTTATCTGATTGGCGCAGGCGAGCCGGAAGCGGACGGCCAATTCCGCTTCAAGCTGGAGTACGAATTTGGCGGCGAACACTAAGACTGCGGTCCTCGTCCACCCCGCGCTTGGGTTGTTCGAAATGCAGCTCGCGGGTGCCTACGAGGTCGTGCACTGGCCAACCGAACGGCGCGACATCAGCGCCGCCATCACCATCGGCTCGCACGGCCTCGCCAACGCCATCGTCGACGCCCTACCGGCGCTGAAAACCATCATCTGCTTCGGCGTTGGTGTTGATGGGCTCGACCTTGACCATTGCCGCGCCCGAGGCATCGCCATCAGCCACGGCCGCGACATTAATCACGACGACGTTGCCGAATTGGCGATGGGGCTCATCATCGCTGTCGCGCGCGGCTTCACTCAAGGCGAGCGAGTGCTGCGCGAAGGCAGCTGGACCCCGCCTCTGGCGATACCGCCGCAGCGCCGCTTGCGCGGACGCAAGCTCGGCGTTGTCGGCATGGGCGCGATCGGCCAAGCCATCGCCGCGCGCGCGCAAGGATTCGGGCTGGACATCAGATGGTTCGGTCCACGCGCCAAGCCGGCCATCGCCTTCGCTTACGAACCTGATCTCATCAAGCTCGCCGATTGGGCCGATGTGCTGGCGATTGCCGCGCGCGGCGATAAATCCACCGAGCGCATCGTCGATGCGCGCGTGATTGAAGCGGTGGGCGCCGATGGCATCCTCGTCAACGTTTCGCGCGGCGCCGTCGTCGATGAAGACGCGCTGATCGCCGCGCTCAAAGCCGGCAAACTTGGCGGCGCCGGGCTCGACGTGTTCGCAACTGAGCCAACGCCGCCCGAGCGCTGGGCCGGCGTGCCCAACACCACGCTGCTCCCGCACCTCGGCGACCTCACCCGCGAAGCGCTCTATGCCGGCTCACAAAACGTGCTCGAAAATCTGCGCCGCCATTTCGCCGGCGAAGCGCTACTCACGCCGCTGGATTGAGGGCGCGCCACTCCCCTCTCACCAAATGTTCACCTTCCGTCATCCCGGAGACGCGAGGCGTCATCCGGAACCCAGGGGCAAACGCACCGCCCTGCAGGTCCCCTATCGCCCCTTTCGCGCCTTTCGCGCCAATCACAGCAGAAACGCCGGCGTCTCCGCCGGCGCTTCCTCAATCTGCGTTGGCAAATTAGCGCAATTCGTAGGTAACGCTGACGCTAACTCGTGTTTCGATTTCGCCGGGCGCGACCGGTGTCGGCGCGGCGTCGGCGCTCATGCGCGCTTCCATCATCACCATCGGCATTGGCGGGGCGTAGCCGCCGCCTTCGCTAATGGCGATGACGCGGTGCACGCGCATGCCGAACGCTTCGGCATAAAGGTCAGCGCGCTGGCGCGCTGAGGCGGCGGCGTCGCGGCGTGCGGCGTCAAGCTGGGCGTCGGGATCTTGGTGCGAAAAGCTCACGCCATTGATGGTGTTGCCGCCGGCGGCCACCGCCGCATCGATGAGGCGGCCGAGATTGGCCAGCGCGCGCACTTTCGCATTGACACTGTTGTTGGCTTGGTAGCCGGTCACGCGCGGGGACTCGCCTTCCTCGTAGGCGTATTGCGGGCTCACCGACACGTTGGAAGTTTGGATGTCACGCTCAGCGACGCCGCCTCGGCGCAAGGCTTGAATCAGCGTATTCATCCGCTGAGCGTTAGCGGCTAGCGCCGCGGCGGCACTGGCGCCGTCGGTCACGACGCCGGCCGAAATGGTGGCCATGTCGGGCGCGGCCTCTGAAGTTCCATCAGCGCTGATGGTGAGCAGCGCGCCCTCGACCCCCATCATGTGCGCCGGCATCGGCTGTTGCTGCGCGGCGGCGAGAGACGGGCTCACGCCCACCGCCAGAAAAGCGGCGAAGGCCGCAGCTTTGATCAATCGCATCGAAGCATTCCCCTGAATTTCCCTCGCCCCGTTCTGGGGCGGGGCCGGAGGCTAAATTACGGCAAAGAAACGCCTTTGTATCGCGCTCGCGCGATCGTGAGCGGCAAAAACAGAGCCTCGAGCTTCCCGCCGCATAAGGCCGCGGCCCGAAATGCCCGTGGCGACGCAGCCCTGCCCGGAATGGACCTCAAAGCCGCCAGTCGCCGCTACGCCGCTGTCCGGCTCAAACTCGCCGAAACCGGCCGCCCCCCCCTGACGCAGTGACAACAGTCATGCAGGCGTTCGGCAGCGTCGCACCAGTAGACTGAGGCTGACGACACCCCGATGAGCGGCTAGAGTTGGCACTGTTTCTCGAACGGCTCCCTGATGCAGCGTAAACTGACCGTGATCCTGTCTGCCGATGTGGTTGGCTATGGTGGCCTTATGGAGGCCGACGAGACAGGCACGCTGGAAGGCTTGAAGGCTAACCGCAGCCTTATCTTCGATCCACAAGTGGCCATCCATGGTGGTCGCCAGTTCAAGCTCATGGGCGACGGCGCTCTGGTGGAGTTTTCGAGCGTCATTGCCGCGGTCAACTGCGCGCTGGCGATCCAGACGGCGACCGAAAGGGCCGCTGTCGACACCAGCAATTCCAGACCCATGCGTTACCGCATCGGAATCAATCTGGGAGAAGTCATCGTCGAGGGGGACGATATCTATGGCGAAGGCGTCAACGTTGCCGCTCGAATCCAAACGCTGGCGCCTGTCGGGGGTGTAGCTCTCTCCAAAATGGTCCGCGACAATGTCGAAGGAAAGATGTCCTGCTCTTTCGAGGACCTGGGCGAACACAGGGTCAAGAACATTGAGCGCGCAGTGCATGTATTCTCCGTCCGAGCGGCAGCTAAGGACGAAGCTGAGGGTCGCCAATTGGACGGGCCACGAAAGCTGTCGATCTGCGTGCTGCCGTTTGTCAATATGAGCGGCGACGCCGAGCAGGAGTATTTTAGCGACGGCATTAGCGAAGATATCATCACTGACCTTAGCAAGGTGTCTGCGCTTTCTGTGATTGCACGCAACACGGCGTTCCAATTCAAAGGGAAGAGCATCGACATTCCGCAGGTGGCGGGGCAGTTGAGAGTAAGCCATGTGCTGGAAGGCAGTGTGCGCAAGTCAGGCGGACGCGTACGCATCACCGCTCAGTTGATCGACGGGGCCGCTGGTGACCACTTGTGGGCCGAGCGTTACGACCGCGACCTAAACGACATCTTCACACTGCAGGACGAGATTTCCGAAGCCATCGTCAAGGCGCTCAAGCTCAAGCTGTTGCCGGAAGAGAAAAAGGCGATTGAACGCCGCGATACGTCGAACGCTGAAGCCTACGAACTCTTCCTCTTGGCGCGGCAGTTCGAACGCACAGGCAGCGAGCGCTTGAAGCCGGTTATAGTGCGGATTTGTCAGAAAGTCGTTTCACTCGATCCAAGCTTTGCGCGCGGCTGGGCGTTGATGGCGATGACTATCAGCGAGTTGAACCAGCGCGGCGTTGCCGGCTACGGACATGGGGAGGCCAAGGTCGCCGCAGAGCGTGCTTGCGCTCTGGATCCCCAGCTGGCGGAGGGTTATGCAGCAATGGCCGAAGTGATCGGCCGTGGTCCAGGCATGGACTTTTTTGCTGGCAAGCCATTCATCGACAAGGCGTTGGCGCTCGATCCAAATTCTTATGATGCGCATGTGTTCGCAGGCTATATCCAGATCGGACTAAAGCAGTACGAGGAAAGCATCCGTCACTGGGAAATTGCGTGCGAGCTCGATCCGGACGCTTATCGGCCGGCGGGTATGGTGGGGCAGGCTTATGAAGCCCTCGGGGATTTGGAACGCCTGCGCTGGGCGGCGAAGCGCTGCATGGAGCGCTGCGAAAAACTCCTCCGCATCGAGCCGGATCACGGTGGCGCCCTGGGATTCTTTATTTCATCTCTCGTGGATCTTGGAGCAGCAGAACGCGCGCGCGAAGTAGCCAAGCGCGTGCCGCTGTTCGACCCTGACAATATGCGGCTGCGCTACAATGCGGCATGCGGAATGGCGAAGCTTGGCGATGTTGACGCTGCCATGGAACTGCTTGGGCCGCTTGCGGGCAAAATCAATCAGGGGTGGGCGAATTGGATCGACCTCGACAATAGCCTTGATCCCATTCGCGATGATCCGCGTTTCCAGGCGTTCCGCGCCGCGCTGCACTCGCGCTTCGCCGCGGGTCCAAGCTCCACCGGGACTTGATTGTCCGCTCTGGACCAAAGATGCCCGGACACCACTAGAAGGTCCGGCCATTCGCGTTCGGCCCAGTGACCGGAATGGGCCGAGGCTGTGTGAAAACTCACCCTCTGCGAAAAAGGATAGAATTTTCTTCGACCTGCGATGGTGTTGCGCGAATATTCTTCCGCGAGCCCGACACTTGACGCCCCTCGGTGGATGAACCTTGCTCACGCCCAGGGTGCTCGTTGAGTTTTCACACAGCCTCGGCCAACCCGGCCTCCATCGCCACAATGTGACGACCGGCGGGGTCGCTCCAAAGCCCGCCACCAGCGAGGCCCTACGCGAACGAACAAATTCGCCCGGAAGCGCTCGGTCGCTCGACGCTATTGCCACCTCCGACGAAACGCCGCCCCAAGGGGAAGACCCGCTACGCCGCCGGGGCGCCGGCTCGGCGCCCGAATCAGGTACAGTGCCGTTTCGTTTCCGAAAAAGGCCGCCAAGACCCCAGGATGATGCGCTTTTCCGACGCCTTCCTGCGCCAAGTGCGCGACCGCGTCTCGATCGCGGAATACGCCGGGCGCAAGCTGGCGTGGGACAAGCGTAAGACCCGTCCCTCGGCGGGCGATTTTTGGGCCTGCTGCCCGTTCCACCAGGAAAAAAGCCCCTCCTTCCACGTGCTCGACCAGAAGGGCATCTACAAATGCTTCGGCTGCGGGGAAAAAGGCGACGCCTTCACTCTGGCGATGAAGCTCGAAGGCCTCTCCTTTCCCGAAGCGGTGGCGAAGATGGCCGATCTTGCCGGCGTGCCGCTGCCGGTCGATGAGCAAGAAGACCGCGGCGAAAACGACCGCCGCAAGCGCTTGCTGCAAGCGGTCGCGCGAACCGCGCGCTTGTATGGCGATGCGCTCTACAGCCGCGAAGGCAGCGATGCGCGCAAATACCTTGAGGGCCGCGGCTTCACCCGCGAACTCTGCGCACAGTTCGGAATCGGCTACGCGCCAGATTCCTGGACCACTTTGATCGACAAGCTGAAACCTGAGTTCGCGCTCGGCGATTTGATCGAGGCAGGCCTGGTCCGCGCCGGCGACGACGACAAGCGTCCGATCGACACTTTTCGCAACCGCATCACCTTCGAGATCGTCGATGCAAGCGGCAAACCGATCGCCTTCGGCGCCCGCGCGTTACGCGCGGAGGAGAAGGCTAAATACATCAATTCGCCCGAAAGCGCGGTGTTTTCCAAAGGTCGCGTGCTCTATCGTTTGAAACAGGCGCGCGAGCTCGCCGCCAAAAACAAAGCCCCGGGCCTCGTCGTGGCGGAAGGGTATTTCGACGTCATCGCCTTCGAACGCGCCGGCATCGGCGCGGTCGCGCCGATGGGCACCGCGCTCACCGAAGATCAATTGCAACTCGTGTGGCGTTCGGGCGGCGAGCCGATCTTTTGCTTCGACGGCGACGCCGCCGGCCAACGCGCCGCCGATCGCGCACTCGATCTGGCGCTGCCCCACCTCGGGCCCAGCCGCACCGTGAAAATTGCCCTACTC